>RGDT01000022.1 GCA_009918525.1 Planctomycetia bacterium | reverse complement strand
AGCAATTCGGCATGGTGTTATGGGACGAGGTTTTTCGCGAGGTAGCCAAAGAATACCCCGACGTGAAAACAAGTTCCCTACTGGTGGACGCTGCCGCCATGGATTTTGTCCGCAAGCCGGAAGTCTTCGACGTGGTCGTGGCCAGCAATTTGTTCGGCGACATCCTGACGGACCTGAGCGCCGCCGTCACCGGAAGTATCGGCCTAGCCGCCAGCGCGAATATCAACCCGGAACGCGCCTATCCCAGCATGTTCGAGCCTGTCCACGGCAGCGCTCCGGACATTGCCGGTAAGGGGATCGCGAACCCGTTGGCGGCGGTACTGTCGGTGGGGATGATGTTGGAGCATCTGGGCAACGAAGCGGCCGCGAAGGCGGTACATGCGGCGGTGGCGCGAGTGCTGAAAGAGGGCACGGTACGCACTCCAGACCTGGGCGGAAAATCGACGACCAAGGAAATGGGCGAGGCGGTCCGTTTGGCGGTGTGAGTGATTGAGACCGAGACGGGTAAGAGAGGGGCAGCTTCATCTGTGTTTTCCGAATCGAAACAACGTGAACAAGGACACCACACAACTTGTCCTTGTTCACGTTTCCGAATCTGCCCTTTGCTTTGCTTTCTTGGTGATGTTGTCTGTTAGCCATCTCTGCGTCCTTTACAATTTCATTCAATCTACACAGTAACCTCATCAACGGTTTCTAAGTTAAAATGAACCCCGTTTAGGTTACTGAGGATGAACCATGCACATCGTTCCACGGCTATTACTATTGACCTTCGCAATATTAGCTCCATGGTCCTGGGCCGAGGAGAGTCCAAAGGACGCCAAGAAACCCGTTTATGCCGGTCCCACGAAAGACGGCTACATGCTTCCCAATGGCTGGCATTTAACTCCAGTCGGTAAGCATTGCATCACAAGCGATTTACCGCTTAACATCATCCCCTTAAAAGACAACAAACATGCTCTCGTTGCCTGCAGCGGGTTTAATGCCCATGATTTGCTGTTGGTGGATATTACCGACGAACCCAAGGCAATCAGCAAAATTACTCAGCGACAAAGTTGGTTCGGGCTAACGCTGAACAAAGAGGAATCGAAAATTTGGTGGTCTGCTGGTGGACAGGGAAATCTGCATCACTATGAGCTAAAGGACTCGAAATTCAACCGCCTGAGCAAGCCCGACATTGATCTGGGCAAATTTCTCAAAGGTGAGGAGAAAAACCCCAAGGAAGCGGATGCGGAAATTATTTTCAAGAGTGGTCTGACCATCGACCAAGCAAATGGTGTTTTATACTCTTTGGATATTACTTTTGCAGAAAATAATACTGCAGAGAAACAAGGCCGAATCAATGTTATCAGCCTTGCTGACGGGAAAACCCGATCCAAAGTGATCGGTGGTCGGCCCTATGATGTGCTGGTCGGTCCGGGGGGAAATCAACTCTATGTCTCGGATTGGACCGGGAAGCAAGTCCTTGTGCTCGATCCGGGCGATCTCCGCATTATGAAAAAAATCAGCGTTGGCGAGCACCCCAACCAGATGGCTCTCCATAAAGATGGGCGACTCTTTGTTGCCTGTGCTTCCAGCAATACCGTCAGTGTCATCGACACCAAACGCGGTATCGTTGTCGAAACCATTTCGACATCGTTATTTCCCCGCGCCCCGGCCGGCAGTACCCCATGCGCTTTGGCCCTTTCTCCAGATGGTGAATGGCTTTACGTCGCCAACGCTGACAATAATTGTATTGCCTGCATCGAAGTCGAAGACCCTAAAAAAAGCCTCGTGCGCGGCTTTATTCCTACCGGTTGGTATCCGACGAGCATTGCCGTCACACCCGACAATAAAAACATTTTGATCGGTGTTGGTAAGGGGCTGCAATCGAAAGCAAACCCTTTCTTTACCAAGGATCAATTGTCCAAACCGGAGAAAGACGATGTCAAGCGAATCGCCCGAGCTCTTATGCCATATCCCTATATTGGCACTACTCTCTCTGGTGCGGTCTCGGTTCTTCCCAAACCCAACGACAAACAACTTAAAGAGTACACGGAAAAAGCTTACAAAAACTGCCCCTATTCCGACGAACTGCTCACGGCCGCTCCCTATCCAGTGAAAACGGCCATTCCTACAAAGGTTGGCGATCCTTCACCGATTAAACATGTCATTTACATCATCAAGGAAAACCGCACTTACGATCAAGTTTTCGGTGACCTTGCTACGGGTGATAATCCTAAAGGCAACGGCGATCCAAAACTCTGTATGTTTCCCCGCAAGGTCACTCCGAATCACCACAAACTCGCGGAAGAATTCGTTCTTCTGGACAACTTGTACTGTAATGGCCAGGTTTCTCGGGATGGTCATCCTTGGAGCACGATGGCCTATCATACGGACTACATCGCTCGCGATTGGCATCTCACCTACAGCCGCCGTAAGGGTGTCGATGATGATGACGAGGGCAAACTGGAATCCGCTCCCGGCGGTTATCTCTGGGATGCCTGTGCTCGCGCCGGCTTGTCCTACCGCAGCTATGGAGAATACGGCAAACGCGTCAGCGACGGCATGGGGGCCACCAAAATGGAAGCCCGCGTCCCCGGCTTAGTCGGCCATATCTGTCCCGATTACGGCATCGCCAAAGTACGAGGCCAACGCACCCGCGATACGGATAACGTCGAAGTATTCATCAAGGAATACAACGACTTCCTGAAAACCAAGAAAATGCCTCGCTTCATCATCATGAGCCTGGGCGAGGATCACACCGACGGCACCCGAACCGGGTCCTACACACCTCAAGCTTGCGTTGCCAGCAACGATCTCGCGCTGGGCAAGTTGGTCGAACACGTTTCAAATGGACCGTTGTGGAAAGAGACGGCCATTTTCGTGATTGAAGACGACGCGCAGAACGGGCCGGACCATGTGGACGCTCACCGAACGGTCGGGCTGGTCATTTCGCCCTGGACCAAGCGGAAACATGTGGATAACACCCAGTACGCCACGGTGAGCATGATCCGGACGATGGAGCTGATTCTTGGATTGCCCCCGTTAAGTCAGTACGATGCGGCAGCCAGACCGATGTTCAACAGCTTTACCGATAAGGCCGATCTGACGACCTATAAACATGCACCGGCTGAGATTGACCTCAACGCCAAGAATGATCGCATGGCCTACGGGGCGGATCGCTCGAACAAGATGGATTTCAGCGATTACGACAAGGTCGATGATTTCGAGCTGAACGAAATCTTGTGGCACGCCATTATGGGTAAGGAAGCACCGCAACCGCCCGCCGTCCGCCGGGCTATCGCTTTCCGCACTCAAGCAACAAAGAAATAGTTAGCAAACAACAGATAAAAGGCTGTTAGGTAGCCGCCGACGCACGTTGGCGGCTACGCGTTCGTCATTTTGGGACGTTCGGCCTGTCTAGATCAAACCAGATCGCAAGATGATTCCTCTACTAGCAATGAGTCGTTCACGAATCGCTTCCTGAATTTTGTCCTTGGTTTTTGTTTTCATTCCCACCATTCCAAGCCGCTCCGAGATGTGGACTAAATCATCTTTTTTTAGCGGGGTCATACGCGCCGTGGTCGTTTCGATCTTTTCCCGCGTCAAGGTAGGATCGGCGGCACTTTCATAAAGGCGCTGAATTTCGGCTGCCAATGCTTCAACGTCGGGCGGTGGAGGGTTGGGGATGGTTGTCTTAGCTGCTCCACGGGTTGACCTCGTGCCGCTGGTGGGAGTGAGTGGGACTTCGCCCCGCGCGTAGTACCCCTCGGCGCGGGTTAAGAAGTCGGCAAAGCCCTTGAGCGGTTGATCGCGAAAGGGTGCCAGACCGGTGCAGATCGCGCTCAAGTCTAAAGCAACCGTCTTGGCACCGGACGATTCCAGGAGGCGAGCAAGGTCGCCCAGGTGTTGTTGCAAGTCGGAAACCTTCATGACGATAGCTCCTTCGCGGGAATGGTCACGGTGCGACGGCAATACGTGGGCAACAGGGTTTCGATTTCTTGAGCCAGCTTTACAAAGTCTGGATACAAATCATCACCTTTGTTTAGTGGTCGGCTTTGGTCTTCGGCTTTGCGAATATCTATACTTTGACGAATAGCCGCACGAAATTGATACACTGGCTCACCCCAGATCTCTTTGCATTTATCACGAACCAAACTAAGACGATTCTGTTCTTCCGAAGATAGCCCGGGACGTGTAGCACGATTACCCAAAAGCCCCATGAATTTGAGAGTCGGATTTACATTATCACGAAATTCTTTAATCCGAGCAAGCATAACTGGAACACGAATAGTTGCTTGCCTGCTTAGCATTACGGGACTCAAAACATAGTCACTTGCTCCCAGAGCATTGACGCAGCAGACGTTGAGAACCGGCGGACAATCGAGCAAAATAATGTCGTATTTCTCCGTGATTCGCTTCAGATGCAGTTCCTTGCGAAGCAGAAAGCGCACGTCGCGGTTAGCTTCGCGTAGCAGCCAGTGAATAGTCAGATTCATTTCCGCATAAAAAAGACGATCGTTCGTCGGCACCAAACCCGAATTACTCAAAATCGTCTGAGTATAATCGAGCAAATTAGGAAATTCACCAGCAAATGCTTTTTTTAGAAAATCGTACAACACTTTTTCTTGATCTAGCAGTGTTACCTCACGATCGTCTATAAGAAACATGCTTGTCAGCGAGCCTTGCAAGTCCAAATCCATCACCAGCACGCGATAGCCCAATCCATCCAGCGCGGCCGCGAGATTGGTCGTGACCGTGGTCTTGCCGACACCTCCCTTGAGATTCAGCACCGAGATTATCGGCGTGCGTCGGTCGTCCTCCGCCAGCGGCCTGAATTCTGGAGCAGTGGATAGCACCTTCTCATTCCACGTTTGCCCGTCTTTGGTCAGTGCTCGTTCGATTCGTCTTCGATCGGCGTCAAAAATCTGTTGAAGATTGTTTAATTTGCTTTGAAGCAGCTCGATGAATTCTTTTTGTTTCTGTGTTTGGACGTTCATTTTGGTTTCACTAACTCGCAGTATTCCGGCTTCACGTTGAACGTCTACAAGTTGCTTTTGCATTTCACTCAATAATTGCTGCCGGTCTGTAGTTGCTTCCATCACCTTCGCTGTCGTTGTTTTGTTCTCCTCTGCGCGTTTTGTGTTATCAAGGTAATAGATCAACAGAGGGATCATACCCACTATGACCATTATAAATGTGCCGATGACACTACCCACCGCGTACAAGACTTCCTTATCCGACCAGGTGGCGGACGACTGCTCGGCAAACAATAGACAAGGTGCGAACGTCATGAACGCGAACATGATTGGGGCACCTCTCGGGCATTGAACGTGTACGATCAGCCGTTCGTCCCTACGCCGAGACAACGACTTTCCCTAATCATTTTTATACTATAACTACTGCCCCTTTATCGGCTAACTATTTTCCCCAAGGCGGTATACGATTGGATCCAATTACTCCTGCCGTTCCGCTCGTAACAAAGTCGAGGAAATATCCAAGCGAAACCCCGGCAATGGTGCGAATAAGTCCTTCACCCTTTCGGGAATCTGTAGTTCTTCCAATCCCATAAATGTTCCCGATGCGTCCACCCGGCCCGCTACCATGAAGCGACATCCCGCTCTCCGCACTTCGTTCAGCGCGGCTTCCACTTCTCCCCCATAAAATCGCGATTGCACAATCCGTGCTGCCGTGTCGGCTCCGACCAGAAACACCACACCGGGAAAAAGCCGCGCTTTCTCGACATAGGTCGGGGCTTGCGTCAACCACAACGGCGCACGCCAAGCGAATTGGGCTGCTCGCCGCCGTAACTCGTCATCGGCCAGAGTTGCTTTCTCGACGTTCGTCGCGCTGATCTCGAATGCCGGCGGTAATCCCAGATGTCGTGCCGCCGCCTCCATCATGCCCCAATGTCCCGCGTGCAACGGATTGAACGACCCGCACAACAGCAACCCCGGAGGCGGCCCCCCTTCGCGAACTCGTCCATCTGGCTCGATGCACACCGCCGCGCCGCATCGAATCATCCACGACGTTCTCGGCTCGCGGCGACAAGTCACAACCTCGCCGGGCAGTAACTCCATAGGCCAGTCGGTTCCCGTCAACACATAGGCCAGCGCGTGCAACACCAACCGCGAGGCCATCTCTTCTTCCAGCGGTCGCGAACGAGCTTCCTTTGTCAACGTCAACGACCATACGGCCGCGCCTTCCGCGGTCGCACCAGCGACGTGAACGCGATGGTCGCCGCGTTTGGGTCGATCACTCCGCAGCGAAGCGGTACACCCGATACCGACGGCACCACGGCCTGGAGCGAGCCACGAGGCCCGCTGTCGCGCTCGACGTGCGAGACGGAGAGCGGTTTCCTCAGAGCAATAAGACACAGGCGATCCGGCAACGTAATCATCGAACGCTTCGGAAGCGTAGGGGACAGCAACCTCAACAATGGTCTGCGAACTGCCCGGCACGCTCAGCAGCCAACCCGCTGCCATCACCCCGCCGCCCGTCAGAGCGAGAGCAACGGCAGGATGGGACGAGGGGGGGCTATCGGTCTCCCCCCAGAATCGTGACGAAGAACGATATAAACGGTCGATTCGGTCGCGTAGGTCGTCAGTCATGGTGCTTCCTGTATAAAATGACCACATGGCCGGAGCCGAAAAATATCTGCGTCCTGAAGTAATCCGCCAGGTAGGTCGTCTTGACCTCCAGGCGCGGTTTATCGTCGAGGGTTTTTTGTCGGGCTTGCACGCCAGCCCCTTCCAAGGATTCAGCGTCGAATTCAGTGAACATCGCCGATATTCCCCCGGTGACGATGTCAAAGGCATCGACTGGAGCGTCTACGCCAAGACCGAACGCTATTATGTCAAAAAGTTCCAGGCCGAGACAAACGTCACCGGCTACCTGTGCATGGACCTATCGGCGTCGATGGCCTACACGCACCGGCAAGAGTTGACGAAATTCGAGTACGGTATCTGCCTAGCGGCGGCCTTGGGATATCTGATGATTCATCAGCAAGACCCGGTCGGTCTGATCACATTCGACACAGCGATCCGCACCAGCCTACCGCCCAAGTCGAAGCGATCGCAGTTAGGAGCGATTTTGTCGTTGTTGGCCAACGCCAAGCCGACCGGCCCGACAGATGTGGCCGGCTGCCTGCACCAGTTAGCAGGGATGATCAAGTCGAAGAGTTTGGTGATGGTGTTCAGCGATTTATTGACCGATCCCGAGCCAGTGATACGAGCGTTGCATCATCACCGGCACCGCGGCAACGAAGTGATATTGTTTCACATTCTGGATGAGGCGGAGGTGCATTTTCCGTTCGAGGGACTGACGGAGTTCGAGGACGCCGAAGATGCTCAACAGCGGATGACCGTTGACGCCCTTGGAATGCGCGAGGACTATCTATCGGCCCTGAAGGAGTTCCGCGAAAAATTGCGGAGCGAGTGCAACGGTTGCGGGGTCGATTTCGTTGCGATGGACACCAGTGTGAGTTTCGATAAAGCCCTGCTCGAATACCTGATTCAACGCCAACGGCGCTTCTAATCGACTGCTTACGGGAAAAATTTATTATTCTTGCATTCTTCTTATATTCCCAGTAAATTGTTGGCTTGCAAGCTACTGAGGAAAAATCGGAGCCGGTAATAGGACGGAAGCACTAAGAGCCGGAAGCGTTAGCGACGGTTTCTGCAATTTGCTGCCCCTCATGTTAGCGACTTTGATGGTCCTATCCGACCCTGATTTATCGGTAAAGTTTCATCATCTCGGAGGAGGCATCGTGTTCAAGTCAGAGCGCAGAGGTTTCACGCTCATTGAGTTGCTGGTTGTGATCGCCATCATCGCGATCTTGATCGGCCTCTTGCTGCCGGCGGTGCAAAAAGTCCGCGAAGCGGCGGCTCGTATGCAATGCTCTAATAATTTCAAACAGTTAGGACTTGCACTCCACGGCCACCATGACACGTTCGGCAAATTGCCGCCCGGTCAGTACAATAATTTCTATTCCAATGATGCACCATGGATTCGTGGCTGTTGGGTGCAGCCGATTTTACCGTTTATTGAGCAAGACAACCTGTTTCGTATTTACGATACGGCCCGGCAGGCGAATGGGAACTGGGCGTTGGTCGTGCCCAACAAGGATACGATTATCAAGACGCTGGTCTGCCCCAGCGACCCCAACGGCGGGAAGACCCAGACACGCGACACCAACACCGTTAACGGCGTGGCAGTCGTGCAGGGGTTGTACACCAACTATGTACTGTGCGCTGGCTCCACGTACTACACGACCAACGGCCAAAACATGAACGGTACTTTCTACGTGAAGTCGGAAATCACGATGACCGGCGTAACGGACGGCACCTCGAACACCGTATTCGCCAGCGAAATTCGCGTTTCGCCCGACGTTAGCGCAAATGACTTGCGCGGCCGTTATTGCAACTCGTGGGAAGGCAATAACTGGTTTTCGACGCTGAATCCTCCGAACACGACGGTGCCGGATGGTCAGCAATATCAAGGGCAATCCATCGTCGGCGCTCCCATCTCCAATCAGGGGCCAAACGCTTTGGCCCTGTATGCCCGCAGCGCCCACACGGGCGGAGTCCAGGCCATGATGGGCGACGGCTCCGTACGTTTCATTGCCAACAGCATTGCACCGCTGACCTGGCAAGCTATGGGCACGCGAAACGGTGGCGAAACAATCAGCAACTAAACGGACGACGGAGTTTCACTGAACTGTCGGAGCCGGAAACGGTAATGACGGTAAAATGCCAATGGCTGTCACTACCGTTTCTGGCTCTAGTTGATTCCGATTGTTATTTTCTACGGAGAAAGCATGTTTCGATTTTCTGGACTACTTGTATTCAGCGGTTTTATCCTGACCGGACTATTGGGTTGTGGCGGGGCCGCTTCCTATCAGGTCGAGGGCGTAGTGACGCTCGATAACACGGCTTTGGCCGAAGGCGACATTATGTTCATTCCGGTCGATAAGAAGAGCGGCCCGGAAGGGGGCAAGATCAAGGAGGGGAAATACAGCCTGAAAGCTCCTGCAGGGGATATGCGCGTCGAAGTGCGAGCCGTGCGTGCCACCGGTAAAACGACACCGTCAGCGGCCGGTCCTGGGGCACCCGGCGACCCGGTTTATGAAAGCATCATTCCCGAGCGATACAACACGAATAGCGAACTAAAAGCGAGCGTCGGATCAGGAAAGACGAAATTCGATTTCGCGCTGAAGAGCAAGTAAACTTGATCGCAGCGTTGGCCCTCGTGCGCATTAAGTAGCCATGGATCCGCGTTCTCGGAGGCAAACAACGCGCCGCCGAGAACGTGGCTCAACGACGGCTCTGATAGTGTCGCGAGATCAAATCATTTGGAATGACCTATTTCTATAGTCTGCATCTACAAATATATTTTCAGAAGAGTGGTCCTATCCGAAAAATAAGATTTTAATATCTTTATTTTTGATGCTTGAAAGTGGAATCGACAAGTGAGACAATCAAGACAGGTTGCATCGGATTGCGGTAGGAATCGACTATGCTATCTCAAACCGTCGAGTACGCACTACGTGCGGTAACGTATCTCGCCACTGTACCGACGCAATCGCGCACGGTGGATCAGATTGCCGATGCCACCCTAGTACCGGTGGCTTATCTGGCTAAGGTAATGCAGCAACTGGTTCGTGAGCAGATACTTCTCAGTCGTCGGGGCATCGGCGGTGGCTTCCAGATTGCCCGTTCCCCGGAACAACTAAGCATTTTAGAAATCGTGCAGGCGGTTGATCCCATCCGACGAATCGAGAGTTGTCCGCTCGGTTTGGCCGCTCACGGGAAACACTTGTGCCCGTTGCATCGGCGTATGGACAATGCGCTAGCGGGGATGGAACAAGCCTTCGCGGCCTCGACGTTAGCGGAGATACTAGCAGAGCCGACCCCGAGCATACCGCTCTGTGATTTTCCCGGAGGCAACGCTTGCGCAAAACCTCAGGAAAAGCGCGAGGACTGAAAGAGTCTTTCAGGACAAGCCAAAGACGGGTCGGGAGAGGCTGAAAAGATTGGTTCTCGTAACGGGTATGATGGTGGTGGAGTCACCTCCAATGGTTGCAAGGGAACCTGCCCTCAAAAAAACGTATAAGGGCTTGACACTCTCTCGGAGCATCTTTAGGATAATTTTAGTATGGCCCTATCGTCTAGCGGCCTAGGACACTGCCCTCTCAAGGCAGTAACACGGGTTCGAGTCCCGTTAGGGTCATTCTACAATTGAGTGCTTCTGCAAACTCTTGCAGGATTTAGCGTAACTCTTTACTATAAAAAGGGCTACGCTATTTTTATGT
Organism: Planctomycetia bacterium; assembly: GCA_009918525.1. GTDB lineage: Bacteria > Planctomycetota > Planctomycetia > Gemmatales > Gemmataceae > RGDT01. The sequence goes on along the minus strand of RGDT01000022.1, from coordinate 12,569 downwards.
TTTTTCGCGAATATACGCTCGTATATTTTCCGCCGCTTCTTGCAGCCTAGCTGCCCCCGAGCGTGGTCTTTCTGTGCATAGGTGCAACTATCGGGACGACGACGTCGGCTGACCGTCCCTATTGTGTGTTTCCGCGGAACCACGCGAACGTAACTGGAAACTTGGCGACTCGCCCCCGAGCTGGTGCCCCGGCCAAAGCATGACGGCCCAACTGGCTCGGTACTCGCCCAACAAAGCGACAGAAGTGAATAGGCCTGCCTGCGTCGGTTTCGCCCATCACCGCGCAGATCTAGTGCCAGCCTTCCGCATTTTTGGGGGCACCGGCGCGGTGGCAAGTGTTTCTGCGGATCCTATCCAGTGGATCCGTTGGCTTCCATACCTCCTGGACCAAAAAACGGGACCATTCCGGGCTGACCGGCGTATAATCTCCGAGTGCCCCGTGGTTCGCCCTCTCCAGAAAGCAATGATGAAGCAAACGGTTAAACGGGTCGTTTCGGCCGTTCTCCGCGCTCCCGCCGTGTGGCCAGCCGTTCGGCTCTCCCTCGGCACCCTGGCCGCTGTCTATGCCCGGCTGGAGCGGCTACGCACAGCCGACGAGTCCTGCCGGGCTGAACAAGAGCAGTTCCAGGCCAAGTGCCGCGACCTGTTCGCGGGGCGAACGGTGTTGTACGGGCCGTTCGCCGGGCTTAAGTACCCCGCCCTTCGGTCCTTCGGTAGCACCCTCTACCCCAAGCTGTTAGGGTCTTACGAACACGAGCTGCACCCGACCCTGGAGGTGATCCTGCGGCGGCCCTATAACGCGGTGGTGGACATCGGCTGTGCCGAGGGGTATTACGCAGTCGGGCTGGCCCGCCACTTTCCGGGGGCCGCCGTGTACGCTTATGATACCGACGCCGAAGCCCTCCAGCAGTGCGTGGAGATGGCTGCCCTGAACGGCGTCCGGGTGACTCCCGGCGGGTTCTGCGACCGGGCAAGGCTGGCTGGTCTCTCGCTCGGTGACCGGGCGCTAGTCGTGTCGGACTGTGAGGGGTACGAGAACGAGCTGTTCGACGCCGCCTTGGCCGACCAACTGCGGCGGCACGATTTCTTGATCGAGACGCACGACTTCATCTGCATCGAGTCTACCCAGAACATGCTGGACCGCTTCTCACCGACGCACCATTGCGTACTTGTGGAAAGCGTCGATGACATCCTGAAGGCGTATCGCTACGAGTTCCCCGAGCGGAACAACTTCACGCTGGCGGAGCGGAGGCAGCTTCTCGGCGAACAACGGCCGACGATCATGCGATGGGTGTTCGCGTCCGCTCGGGACCGTTCCTGATCGGAACAGGTTCAGCGGTACCGTCGCTCGTCAGAGCCGGAAGCCGGCGACGGTGGTTGTTGACTTTGTCTATCATGCCGTCGCTGACGCTTCCGGCTCTGTTTGCCGACACGTCATTTCACAACTCGTTCGGCTCGATCTTCCTCAACTTGGTCGTCCATCTCTTTCGCGTGGCGTTTAAGCTGCTTCTGCGGGAAGCCTTATACGCCGTCTCCTGCTTGCGACACGGCGGATTGTCTTCGGCGTTGGTGTGTGGGTGTTATGCTACTGTCTTTCCGATCAGAGGGCCAAGCGTACTGAACCTGAAGGGACCACTATAGATAACGCCATGAAAAAGAACCTGAAAACAACTTGCCCTTCGCTCAAAAAATACCAGCTTTTTTGGTTGCCCTGTCCAAATCAATCCGATAAATTCAAAAGACCAATCTTCAACGATTCGTTCCAGATCGGTATCCCTACTCATTCGGTAGTTGCACGCGTATAAACATGAAACACGTAATCCTCTCCATCATCCTCATTGGCCTGGCGATGGGCTGTGGTCCAACCGAACCGCCGCTATATCCCGTTCAGGGCAAGGTGACACTCGACGGCTCACCAGTCGAGAAAGGATTGATCCGCTTCGCACCAGTCAATGGTGAAGCACCGGCCGGGGCCGAGATCAAGGGCGGTCAATACTCGCTGAAAGTAGTGGCGGGTGAATCGCGCGTCGAGATCACCGCTCCTGTTGTGATCGGCAAACGCAAAGCATATGACACGCCCGATAGTCCGATGATTGACATGATAAAAGAAAGTATTCCGGATAAATTTAACACCCGTAGCGAGCTGAAGTACAAAGTCGAGCCAAAAACGAACAGCCAGGATTTCGCCTTGAAGGGTAAATAAGTCGTACGCCTGTTGAGTTTGTCTTCATTCTCTCTTCTTCGGAGACTCTCATGCCGTCTCGTCATTCCTCCGGTCGATTGGGGTTCACTCTGATTGAACTCCTCGTTGTCATTGCGATCATCGCTATCCTGATCGGCTTACTCTTGCCTGCCGTCCAGAAAGTCCGCGAAGCGGCGGCACGGTTGCAATGTACGAACAATTTCAAACAGTGGGGGTTGGCTATGCACAACTACCACGACAGCGAAGGACGCTTGCCCTACACCGCGCGGACGGTGACTCGGCAGACGTTCATACCGCTGTTGCTGCCCTACATCGAACAGTCTGGTGTGGTCGCTGGTTTCGACCGTAATGTGAGCAATTTCTATCTGCCGCCGTTCATCGTACAAAATTCAAAGAACGGCCTGTTCGCGACACCGCTGAAGCTGTTTTACTGCCCCAGTGACCGGGCAGGTGCCTTGTGGACGGACGATACCTACTGGCGCGCACGATGCAACTACCTCGTATCGTGGGGTAACGTGACCGTGGCCGGGACCACCCCGGCGAGCGATGTGGGCGTGTTCGGAAACGCAGGAACCTCGCCCAAGCAAACACGCTTCACAGACATCACCGACGGCCTATCGAATACTCTGTTGATGGGAGAAATCATCATCGCGAAAAACGATAATAACGGTGCCTGGGATGGTCGCGGCGATGCCTACAACGACGATATGGCCAGTTCCGGTTCGATGTTCATGACAATCAACCCACCGAACTCGACGGTTCCCGATGCCGTCTGGTGCGTGAACAACGGCGATCCTCGGATGCCGTGTGTGGCTGCCGCCTGGGGAGCTGGTCAACTGGCCGCTCGCAGTCGGCATACCGGCGGGGTGAATGTGCTTCTTTGCGATGGCTCGGTACGCTTTGTGTCGAACAGTGTTCAGCCGCTGATGTGGCGGTATCTCGGTGCCATGGCCGACGGGCAGGTGATCAACAACTTCTGAGCGACTACGCGAAGGATAGGCCATCGTGCTGTCGCTCAGCAGTCCGGCTCGGTAATTGCATCGGAGTCGGATAGTTCAGCGACGAAGCGCCTGTAGCGTGCTTTAACCGTTGCCTCGTCCCAGTCCCGGCGGTTAGTAAGCTAGCCGACGGAGACTGAGAGGACGTCGCTAGACATGGGATACCGTAGCCTCAAGCAGTGTGTGGATGATCTGGAGCGTCATCGCCATCTCGTTCGGATTGATGCCGAGATCGATCCCAACCTGGAGATGGCCGAGATTCAACGCCGGGTCTACCAGGCCGCCGGCCCGGCGTTGCTCTTCACACGTCCCAAAAATTGCCGATTCCCGATGGTCGGCAATTTATTCGGCACGCTCGAACGAACGCGATTTCTGTTTCGCGATACGCTCGATGCCGTTCGTCGCCTCGTCGAACTGAAGGTCGAACCCGGCGAATTCTTCAAACGACCGTGGCGATATTTCGGCGTCCCGTTTAACCTGTTGAATGCTCTACCGCGCCGGCAATGGACCGGCCCTATCCTCAAGCATCGCACGACCCTTCGTCAGTTGCCCCAACTCAAGTGCTGGCCGATGGACGGCGGGGCGTTTGTGACGCTACCGCTGGTGTACAGTGAGGACGTGAACAAACCCGGTTGGATGAAATCCAACCTGGGCATGTATCGCGTGCAATTATCGGGCAATGACTATGTGCCGGATCGCGAGGTCGGCCTACACTATCAGATTCATCGCGGTATCGGTGTTCATCATCACGCGGCGTTGCGCAAGGGTGTGCCTTTTCGGGTGAATGTCGTGGTCGGTGGCCCTCCCGCCTTGACGTTGTCGGCGGTGATGCCCTTACCCGAGGGTATGCCGGAATTGGCGTTCGCGGGGCTGCTGGGGGGGCGACGGGTCGGACTGGTCACGCCCGCTGAATCGCCACTATCCATGCCTGCCGAGGCCGATTTTGTCATCGTCGGCACCGTTGGCGGAACGAAGCCGGAAGGCCCGTTCGGCGATCATCTGGGCTACTACAGCTTAACGCACGATTTCCCGGTCTTGAACGTCGAGGCGGTGTACCATCGCCCGGACGCCATCTGGCCGTTCACCGTGGTCGGGCGACCGCCGCAAGAAGACACGAGCTTTGGCGAGATCATCCACGAGATCACCGGCCCCGTGATTCCGACCGTTATCCCCGGTATTAAGGCCGTCCATGCCGTGGATGCCGCCGGGGTTCACCCGCTTTTGTTGGCTATCGGCAGTGAACGCTACGTGCCCTACGCCAAGGAACGAGTTCCGCAAGAGTTGTTGACGTCGGCCTGTGCCATATTGGGTCAGGGACAGTTGTCATTGGCCAAATATTTGATGATCGTGGCACACGAGGACGACCCGGAGTTGGACATCCACGACATTCCGGCATTTTTCCGTCACTTGCTGGAACGGGTCGATTGGCGACGCGATCTCCATTTCCATACCTGCACGACGGCTGACACGCTGGATTATTCGGCGACGGGGTTCAACTCTGGTTCCAAAGTGGTGATAGCGGCCGCAGGAACCAAGCGTCGCGAGTTAGGTTGGCAGATACCGCCCTCGCTAATGTTGGCCGACGGCTTTACCGCGCCGCGGGTGTGTATGCCTGGAGTTCTGGCGGTGCAGGGATCCAAGGCGAGCGAACTGACCGCCTTGTGCCGAGGATTGGAGCGACTGGACGGTTTTCCGTTGGTGTTGGTAGTGGACGACAGCGACTTCGCGTCTCGGCACGTCAACAACTGGCTATGGATGACGTTCACGCGGAGCGATCCAGCGAGCGATATTCACGGAGCAGGAGCGACCACACAAAACAAGCACTGGGGATGTGTCGGGCCGTTGGTTATTGACGCAAGGCTGAAGGATCGGATGGCCCCGCCGTTGGTCGAGGATCCGAAGGTGACGCGCCGCGTCGATGCACTGGCGGCACCGGGCGGGCCATTGCACGGGATTTACTAAGCGACGCACGCTGGGGGGTTGACACGCCCCGCTCGCCGGTTTACCGGGGGGTTGACACGCCCCGCTCGCCTTACCGTCCAAAAGAGAGTAGTATAGGGATATGTTAACCCATCGCATCATCCCGTGCCTGGACGTGGCCGCTGGTCGAGTGGTCAAGGGAGTGAATTTCATCAACCTCCGCGATGCGGGCGACCCTGTCGAGGTGGCCCGTCGTTACGAGGACCAGGGAGCCGACGAACTCGTCTTCCTGGACATCACCGCCAGTCACGAAAACCGTGATATTCTCGCCGACATGGTTCGCCGTGTCGCCGAACAGGTCTTCATGCCTTTCACGGTTGGTGGCGGGATTCGCACTCTTGACGATGCTACCCGACTCATCCAGGCCGGAGCCGAAAAAGTCAGCATCAACTCGGCGGCCGTCAATAATCCCGATCTGGTTCGTCAAATTTCCGGGAAATTTGGCCGCTGTGCCACGGTTGTCAATATCGACCCGCGACGGGTGCAGCGCGACGGCCGTGAGGTTTGGGAAGTGTTCATAAACGGCGGACGCAAGCCGACGGGGTTGGAAGCGGTGGCTTGGGCCGTCGAGGTGGAGCGACTGGGTGCGGGCGAGATCGTGTTGACGTGCATGGACGCGGACGGTACCAAAAACGGTTACGATCTGGAGATGACGCGATCGGTGTCCCAAGCGGTCGGTATCCCCGTGGTGGCCAGTGGCGGAGCAGGACATCCCGAACATCTGTACCAGGCGTTGACGGTCGGTAAGGCCGATGCCGTTCTCGCGGCCAGTATTTTCCACTATGATGAATACAGTATCCCTGCAACCAAGGCGTATCTCGCCGCGTGTGGGGTTCCCGTTCGATTGACACACTCAAAAACTTATCATCCGTAAGAGATTAACCATGAGCAGCCACGGCGGTCACGGCGACAAAACCCCGGAGCCTTCCTCGCTGGCAGGAAATCTGCCCGACATTCCTCAGCACGACCCAACCAAGGGCGAACCAGAAGCCAATAAGCTATTCCGAATGGTCATGAAGCTGGAAGCCAGCGACCTGCACCTCAAGGTCGGCCAGCCTCCGATGATGCGGCTACGCGGTGACATTCGTCGTGCCGACATGCCGCCCATGACCCAAGAGCTGATGGAACGACTACTTTTGCCGTTGCTTACACCTCGGCAGCGCAAAATTCTGGACGAGGAAGGCGGCGTTGATTATTGCCACGTCGTCGGCAAGGACGAGTGTCGTTTTCGCGTTAGTCTCTTCAGGCAGCGCGGGAAACTATCGCTGGTCAGTCGGCGTGTGAACAACTACATCCCCAGTTTCAAAGACCTCGGGCTACCGGACACCATCGAGAAACTGTGTAAATTCTCGGAAGGGCTGGTCGTGCTGGCGGGGGTGACCGGGTCGGGTAAGTCCACGACCATCGCGGCCATGCTCGACTACATCAACGATTCGGAGCCGTTGCACATTCTGACGGTCGAAGACCCGATTGAGTTCACCTTCACGGACCGCAAGAGCTACATCAACCAGCGCGAAATCGGTATCGACGTGCGCGACTGGCACAAAGCGTTGAAAGATGCCGTGCGACAAGATCCGGATGTGATCCTGGTGGGCGAGTTACGGGACGTCGAGACGTTCGAGGCGGCGGTTCACGCGGCCGAAACGGGGCATCTGGTGTTCGGAACCATCCACGCTTCGAGCGCACCGACGACGATCAACCGTATTCTCGATCTATTTCCGCCGGAAAAGCACGGGGCCATCCGTAAGGCGTTGGCCAACAACCTCAAGGCCATCGTGGCGCAAAAGCTGGTCAAGGGATTGAAGAAGTCCCGCGTCCCAACGAACGAAATCATGATCGTCAATCCGACGATCAAGAAGTTGATCGAGCAGGGCCAAGACCTGAAATTGGCCGACGCCATCAAGCTGTTTTATGAGGAAGGGATGGTAGACTTTACCGAAAACCTCAAGCGGCTGGTGGATAACGGACATATCGACAAAGCGACGGCGTTGGAATGGGCACCGGACCCCGAGAAACTCAAGATGGCGTTCAAGGGGATCAAGGTCACGGGTGGTGGTATTCTCTAAGGAGAAACAGAGCCGGAAGCGTCTGCGACGGTGGTTTTAGCATTGCAGACGCTTCCGGTTTTGCTTCTCGTCGCCGACGTTTCCGGCTCTGACAGAATCGCGACTTGGCGGTTCAGCTCGATCTTTTTCGTGGACCGAAATAATGGAACCACTCTTTGCCCTATCGCGCGGCCCCGGCTTCTATTTCCACCCGCTGAAACTCGGCGGCGTGCTGGCCGTTTATCTCATCTGGGTTAAAGTGTGTTGGTGGGTCAATCGCGACTGTCGCGAACATTCGCTACCCGGTGCGGTCTGGAATCCGTCGCAACTGATCGGCGGATTGCTCGGAATTGCAATGGTTTTTACGCTGCCAGTCTTCGAGATTGCTTTTCCCGTTTTATTGTTGCTGTCTTTGTCCCCCTCGCTGGTTTATGTCGTCTATCGCAATCCAAAGGTAGATGACGAGCAAAAAGTACTCACGCTTCGCCATTTCCAGCGACTTCTCAGCGGTAAATCCAGGGCCGTCGATAAAGGTCCTGGCCGCTTCATTCCTGTGCGATTCATCGGGAAAAGTGGCGGCGGAAAGGACGAGGACGCAACCCGAGTCCGGCGAGCCGAAGAATCGTCGGGCTACCGTCTGGCGATTGAGATGGTTCACGATGCCATCCAGAAACGCGCTACCGATATTCACATGGAGCCGACCCAGGACGAGATGACGGTCCGGTTCCGCATCGACGGCATCCTTCAGCCCGGTACGCCGATGCCTCGCGATCAAGGCGACGGCGTGTTGAATATCTTCAAAGTATTGGCCGATCTGGACATTACCGAAAAACGTAAGGCGCAGGATGGCTCGTTCTCCGCCGAGGTGCAAGCCATTGTCGAGACCCTCGGGAACAAACGACGTCCAAAGAAAAAGCAGAACGACGACGATGACGAACCGCTGGGAATGACCGAAGAAAAGCCCAAAATGATCACACGCCAGATCGATTTCCGTGTCGCGACAGCGGGCAGTGTTATCGGCGAAAAGCTGGTAATGCGTATTCTCGACCGTAGCAAGCAGGTGACCGACCTGGCGCAACTGGGAATGAAGCTGAAACTGAGCGACCAGATTCGCGGTGTGGTTACACAACCGCACGGGCTGTTCATCGTGTGCGGGCCTACGGGTTCGGGAAAATCGACGACGCTGTGCGCTTGTTTATTCCAACTGGATCGAAACCAGAAGAACATTATCACCGTCGAAAACCCCGTAGAATATCACATCGACGGCGTCACCCAAATCGAGGTTAACCCCAAGGCGGGCAAGACGTTCGCCAGCGAGTTGCGCAGTATCTTGCGCCAAGATCCCGATGTCATCTATATCGGCGAAGTCCGCGACAAGGAGACTGCCGAGATTGCCTGTCAGGCCGCCCAGACGGGGCACATGGTCTTCACGACGTTACACGCCAACGACACGGTAACGGCCATCGGTCGGTTGCTGGAACTGGACGTCAAGCCGTTCGTCATCGCCAGCAGTCTGACGGCAGTGTTGGGGCAGCGGTTGGTGCGGTTGCTGTGCCCTAAGTGCAAGGTGGCGTATCGGCCCAATCCCGAGTTACTAAGGCGAATGAACTTGCCAGCGGACAAGATCAAGCAGTTTTACCGCGCTCGACGAGAGGAGGAGCGAACCGCGCCGTGCGAAAACTGCAACGACACCGGTTATCGCGGACGAACGGGCGTATTCGAGTTGTTGGTGATTAACGATCGATTTCGCGAACTGATCAAGGCCGACCCCAGTCCCGAAGCCTTGAAGCAGGAAGCACTAAAAGGCGGAATGATTATGTTGTTGCAAGACGGAATACGAGTGGTGATCTCGGGCGAGACTTCCATCGACGAAATTCAACGAGTGGCAAAGTGAGGGCCTACCGATGCTCGCGGTGCTGACGATCCTCCTGATGGCTGCCGTCGCCTATGCGCTGATGCGCGAGGGCATCTTGATAGCGGCGACAACCCTGGTCAACGTCATCCTTGCCGGGCTGACGGCGTTCATGCTGTTCGAGCCGATGGCCGACGAGTTAGGAAAATCGTTGGCGGGCAGTGCGTTGGACCACATGGAAGACGCGATCAGCCTGTTTGTGCTGTTTGCCGGGACGTTGGGAGTGCTGCGGCTAGTGACAACAAACCTGGGTAATCAGGAATTGGACATGCCCGCCATTCCGCATCAGGTCGGAACGGTGGCGATCGGACTGGTGGCAGGATATTTTCTAGCGGGTTTTCTGGTGGTGATGATTTCAACGCTGCCGCTACCGGAAAAGTTTCTGGGATACGAAGCAACCGTAGAAGACGTGGAACCGGGACTGAGGCGTTATCTGCCGCCGGATCGGGTGTGGTTGGGGCTGATGCAGCACGTAGGAACGGCCCGAGGGCTAGGATCGGGAGGAACGACGTTCGACCCGGAAGGGACATTTCCTCTGCGATACGCGAAGAAGCAACGCATTAAAGACGCTTCATGAAAGAAATGAGAATAAAGGCAGCAAACGAGACGAAATCCGACAGCCTTTTTTGAAAAAAATTCTTCGGCGAAACGTATCTTTTCCCTTGTCAACCTATCGAAATGCGGTATCATTCCAATGGCCGGGCGTGGACTTGTGGGGTGATGGGCGACACCTCGCTTGCTACGACCCGGCCTTTTTTTATGTCTACCTATGTCACTATCCGAAACCATCACAACAGCACGCCAAGCCCAACGATTTTGGGCCTGCCTACCTATTCGTCAACGCCTTGCTGCCATTCGTACACTGCGTCATCGACTCGTACGCGACTGTGACCGTCTCCTCTCGATCCTCACGGATGAACTCGGCAAACCTGCTACCGAAGCTCTCGGCGGTGAATTACTGCCCGTCGCCGATCATCTGGCCTGGCTGGAACGCCGGGCCGCCCCTCTGCTCGCTCCGAAACGCCTCTCGTCGGCCGACCGACCTGTGGCTCTGTGGGGACAATCCGACACCGTCCATCGTCGCCCTCGTGGCATCGTCGGCATCATCGGCACCTGGAACTATCCGCTCTACCTCAACGCTGGGCAGATTGCCCAGGCGCTTGTTGCCGGTAATGCGGTCATCTGGAAACCGTCGGAAGTCGCCCCGCGTTTTGCCGGCACGTTCGTGGAGTTGATGAATGACGCCGGGTTTCCGCCGGGGTTGTTCCAGGCGATGCCTCCCACCCGCGAAGGGGGGCCGATGTTGGCCGAAGCCGATATCGATTACATGGTCTTTACGGGTTCTGCAGCCGTTGGTCGCAAACTTGCCGCCCGACTTGGAGAACGGCTCATTCCTTCGACGTTGGAGCTGTCCGGCTGCGATGCCATGCTGGTATTGGACGACGCCGATCTATCGCTGGCCGCGAAAGCGGCCGCGTGGAGCCTAACGCTCAATCGCGGGCAAACCTGTATCGCCGTTCGTCGGATATTGGTCCCGCGTGCCCGGATGGATGAATTCGTCCGATACCTGGCCGCACGACTCGACCCGACGCCGCTACCACTCCAAACGGCCGCCCAGGTAGGGCACGCTCAGCACATCATCGCCGACGCCCTAGCGGCCGGTGCGACGTGTTGGGGTCCAACCGGAACAGACCAGACAAGGGCAGGAGGGATGACGAACTTAGCTCCCTCAGCCATCGCTCCGACCGTATTGCTCGGCGTGCGGCCCGAGATGGCTGTGTGTCGCGAGGCGACCTTTGCCCCGGTGATGGGCGTAATGTCCTACGACCGTCTCGATGACGCTCTGACGATGGAAGCGGCTTGCCCGTTCGCGTTGTCGTTCTCGATCTTCACAAGCGATCCGTCGCGGGCCGTGGCGTTGGCTACTCACTTGCGTGCTGGTAGCGTTTGCGTCAATGATGTCATCGCCCCGACCACCCATCCCGCGACGCCGTTCGGGGGTCGGGGCGAAAGCGGCTGGGGAGTGACGCAGGGCGTAGAAGGCTTGCTCGAAATGACCGTGCCGCAGGTGCTAAGCGTCCGCAGCGGAACCTTCCGACCGCACTACGACGGGGCACGGGCGGAGCGGGGCGTTTCCCCGGATGGTCCCCATAACCGCCACAAACAACTGCCGAATCAGGAAAGCCTGTTGCGCGGCCTGTTGTTGGCAAGTCACGCTCCGACGTTCGCGGAACGATGCAGCGGATGGTGGCGCGTCGTGCGTGCCGCACTGAGCGGCAACACCTGACGGTTTCGCCGCCGTTAGCTTTTGGATCGCTGTTGTTGATAATAGTTCACCAGGTCGATTCGCGTGACGATGTCCACCACTTTACCGTCTGCCATCGCCAGCACTCCTGTATGACCGGCGAGCAACAAACGATAGGCCTCGTCCAGATGGACCCGTGTCTCGACGGTGGGCAACGGGCGAGCCATCACTTCGCCGACCTTGGCCGCGGCCGGGTCGCGCATGTCATGTAAGACGCGCGCCAACGTCACTTCCTGAATACTTCCGACCGATTTCCCGTCCTGAATGACCGGTAACTGGGAAATGCCTGTGGCCTGCATCAGCGAGATGGCATCGGCGACCGTCGCGTCTGGGGAGATCGTCACCAACGGTCGCACTTTCCGTTTCTCTAGGAGGCTCGCAACGGTGTACGGCGGTTGCTCGGTTAAGGACATCCCGTTGGCCACCAGCCAGGCATCATCGAAAAACTTGCTCAGATAGTTGCGTCCCGTGTCGCACACCAGCACAACGATCAAATCATCCTTGGTGCATCGACGAGCGTATCGGAGCGCGGCCGCCAGATTCGTACCGCTCGAACCGCCGGCCAGGATGCCCTCGCGGCGTGACAATTCGCGGGCGTAGTGGAAGCTTTCCGCGTCACCGATCCGAATCCACTCATCCACCAGTTGGCTATTGAACGTCCGCGGCACAAAATCTTCGCCGATGCCCTCTACTTTCCACGATTTGGGGGTATCACCCGATAAGACGCTCCCCTCGGGATCGGCTCCGATGATCTTTACGTCCTGCTTGCGTTCTTTCAGGTAACGAGCGACGCCGCTGATGGTGCCTCCGGTGCCGACACCACTGACGAAGGCCGTCACCCGTCCGTTGCTCTGCTCCCAGATTTCCGGGCCAGTCGTGTGATAGTGAATGTCCGGGTTGGCGAGGTTCATGAATTGATTGGGTCGCCATGCACCGGGAATCTCGCGGGTTAGACGATCGGCTACGCCGTTATAACTCTCAGGCGAATCGGGCGCGACGCTGGTCGGCGTGATAACGACCTCCGCGCCGTAGGCTTTCAACAACGCGATCTTTTCCGACGACATCTTGTCGGGCAACACAAAGATACAACGATAGCCACGCACGGCAGCAACCATCGCCAGCCCGA
>RGDT01000210.1 GCA_009918525.1 Planctomycetia bacterium | reverse complement strand
TTGAGTCGAGAGCATAACGCGATACATTCCCGCAAAAACGCGCGGCGTGGACCGGAATCGACACCCACCAACGTCGGCTGATGTTTGCGTCGCGGATCCAGGAGAAAACGCGCCCCGGTTTCGATAACGCAAAACATTGGCATCGACGTTGGCGGAGGATGGCAGTAATCGACCGTCAACGCGATGCTCTCGTAGCCCAGTTCGCGGAGAATTTCGACGGCATCTTCAAGTCGATGGTGAGCGAAGCCATTCGTGTTGTATCCGGGTCGCATCGCGGTCCTCCCCCATTACTCGTCACGCAACCAGTCCCGAGTGATGAGCCAAGTCAAAACCGCTCCGCCTTTTGAAGGCCGATCCGTAAAAGTCAGCCTTGCAACGCCTGCTTTATCCAAATCGATGCCGATCCTTTTTTCGCCTATGAACCAGCCGACCAACTCGCTTAGATCGGGATTGTGGCCGACTAGGCCAACCGATTCGCCAGCCAAACGCCTGATCAATTCCAGAATCGATTTTTTTCGTCCAGCTGGTGCGAGCAACGGCGTTTCCTGGAGAGTTGGCGCGGGATCGCCCCACTGGCTGATAATGCCTTCGGCAGTTTGTTGGGCGCGAACAAGTGGGCTGGTGAAAAGAGTCTTCAAATCGGGAGCCATGCGTTTAAGTGTGCGTGAGAGAAGAGCTGTAGATGCCAGACCCGCACGGCTAAGTGGTCGAGCCTCGTCGGTGGTGACTCCAGCGTGACCAAAAGGGACCGCGTCAGCGTGACGAATGATGTAAAGATCCATACAAACCCTCAAGCTTTTGGGCAGTCTTCACGCGACCCTCACGTAAGCGGTCTGTGCAGCACGCCTCTATACCGTCTATAATAGCCTTCTCTCCCGTAGCGGCCCGGCGTATACGGGCGTTTAACTTTGCCCCTGGTGATTGGACCGTCCATGAAGCGCACTGATATTCGAAATATTGCCATTATTGCTCACGTTGACCACGGCAAAACGACCTTGGTCGATAATATGCTCCGTCAATCGGGTCTCTTTCGTTCGGAGGAGCTTGACAAACTTGCTGGCGGTCAGCATGGACTGATCATGGACTCCAACGATCTGGAGCGCGAACGCGGTATCACTATTCTTGCCAAGAACTGCGCTTTCAAGATTGGCGGGGTAAAGGTCAACCTGATTGACACACCTGGACACGCCGACTTCGGCGGTGAAGTCGAACGTGTCCTCAAGATGGCCGACGGGTGTTTCCTGCTCGTGGATTCTGCCGAAGGTCCATTACCGCAAACTCGCTTTGTGTTACGAAAGGCGTTTGCCTGCGGCCTGAAGCCGATTGTCGTGATCAACAAGATCGATCGCCCCGACGGTCGGCCCGTAGAAGTTCTCAACAGCGTGTTTGACTTATTCGTCGAGTTAGGAGCCGACGACGAGACGGCAGACTTCCCGATCATCTATGCCAGCGGTCGTAACGGCATCGCCAGTAATGATCTAGCCACATTCAAGGAATCGGCCAAAGATCTATCGCCGTTATACGAAGCGATTCTGGATAAAGTCCCGCCGCCTGATGTAGAGATGGATGCACCTCTGCAGATGCTCATTCTCAATATCGCCCACAGTGAATTCGTCGGACGAATCGGTATCGGCCGTATCTTTGGCGGTAAGGTCAAGAAGGGGCAGAAGGTAAAGCTGGTGAAACGTGATGGCAGGGTTGTGGATGACACGGTCATACAGATTTTGGAATTCGACCGTCTGGGCCGTGTCGAGGTGCAGGAGTGCAAGGCCGGGGACATCTGCTGTGTGGTCGGCCTAGACGAAGTGGACATCGGCGATACCGTGTGCGATGTGGAACATCCGATTGCCTTGCCGCCGGTCACGATCGATGAACCGACGTTGGATATGGTGTTCCGCATCAACGATTCACCGTTTGCGGGCAACGACGGTAAACCCTTAACGGGTCGCGAATTGAGAGATCGACTCTTTAAAGAGCTGGAGTCGAACGTGGCGATGCGGGTGCGGGTCAATCCAGCCAAAAACGAAGAATTTATCGTTTCCGGTCGCGGTTTGTTGCATCTGTCGATCTTGTTGGAAACGATGCGCCGTGAAGGCTCGGAACTCTCGGTCGGCAAGCCGAAAGTGATCACCCGCGAGATTGACGGTGTGACGCAGGAACCGTTTGAGTATCTAGTGGTCGAAGTGCCGGGCAACATGACGGGAGCGGTGATGGGCCTGGTGTTGGAGCGTCAGGCAGAATGCGTGAAGATGGAAGGCGGGCAAGATAGCACGCACATTGAATTCATCATTCCCGCGCGAGGGCTGATCGGTTTACGAACCCGCATGATGACCGCAACAAGCGGTATGGCGATCTTGCATCATAACTTCTACGAATATCGCCCCGTCAAACCTGCTTTGGGTGGTCGTCCCAACGGCGTGATGATCAGCACGGAAACGGCCAAGGCGACGGGCTTTGCCATCGAGAATTTGCAGGAACGCGGCATCATGTTCGTCGGGCCGGGCGATCCGGTGTACGAAGGGCAGGTCGTGGCCGAGCATTGTCGCGATAACGATTTGCCTGTGAATGTCACCAAGGAAAAGAAACTAACGAACATGCGAGCTTCGGGTAGTGAAAAGACCGTACCCATCAAGCCACCGCGCGTCTTTTCGCTGGAAGCAGCCTTGGAATACATTGAAGATGATGAACTCGTTGAGATCACCCCAACGGCCATTCGGTTGCGGAAAATCTACTTAAAAGAGAACGACCGCAAGCGAAACGAACGAGCTGCAAAGGGTGGAATGTAAGACCAACCGGCCAGGGTAAGTCACTTGTACTGCCATCAGAGCCGGAAGCGTAAGCGACGCCATTCTCTAAAACGCCGTCGCTCATGCTTCTGGCTCCGATGGGCGAGACGGCTAATAAAGGTTATTCATGAAAATAATACGTCTGCTGGCCTATCGGGTTGAGCTTCCCTTGCACGAAACAACCTACAAGTGGTCCGGCGGTAAGTCCGTCACTGTTTTTGACTCCACGATCATTCGTGTCGAAACCGATTCGGGACTGGTCGGCCACGGCGAATGTTGTCCGCTAGGGCCGTTCTATCTGCCGGCTTATGCTGAAGGTGTTCGTGCCGGTCTAAGTGAATTAGGACCGCATTTGCTGGGTAGCGATCCTCGGCAGTTGGGCAAGCTCAACCGGCTGATGGATGCCGCCCTTAAAGGGCATCCCTACGTCAAGAGTGCGATTGATGTCGCCTGTTGGGATATACTCGGACAGCAGGCGGGATTGCCATTGTGTGAGTTGATCGGCGGACGATACGGCGAAAATTTCCCTCTCTATCGTGCCATTTCGCAAGAGTCGCCCGACGACATGGCGCGGCGCGTCGCCGGTTATCGGGCCGAAGGTTACACGCGGTTTCAACTTAAAGTGGGTGGTAATCCCGACACAGACATCGAACGCATTCACGCCGTGTCGGCCAAACTCCAGCGTGGCGATGTTCTGGTTGCCGATGCGAACACGGGATGGCTGCCGCATCAGGCCCGTCGAGTCACTCGAGCCGTTCGGAATATCGATGTATACATCGAACAGCCGTGTCTCACATATGAAGAGTGCCTAACGGTCCGACGCGGGACGGATCACCCGTTTATTCTTGACGAAAATATCGACGGATTGGACGTATTGTTAAGGGCGTATTCCGACGGCGCGATGGATGGCGTGAATCTGAAGATCAGCAAGCTAGGCGGACTAACGCGCACCGTCCAGGTTCGCGACTTGTGCATACGACTCGGCATTGCCATGACTCTGGAAGATAGTTGGGGTGGTGACATTGCGACCGCTGCGATCGCGCACCTCGCCCACAGTACGCCGCCGGAGTTATTGTTCACCAGTACCGACTTCAACAGCTACGTCACCGTATCGACAGCCGACGGCGCGCCTCAGCGAGTAAACGGCCGATTGGCTGCATCGCATGAGACGGGGCTAGGAGTACGTCCGCGGATGGACGTGCTAGGGAAGCCTGTGGTGGTGGTTGAGTAGATGACGAGGAGAATAGACAAAAGCGAATCGGGGCGTTGACACGCCCCGCTCGCCTTAAATCTCAATACTCCCGCTTGATATTTTTCCCCGGTGTCGGGATCGGATACGTTCCGTCCGCATTCGCCGTCAACGGAGCCGGGCCGTCGATTGTCAATTTATCGATCGTCGGAGCAAATTCGTGTTCGTGGTTCAGCGTATCTTCCCACGTCCATACTTGCCCTGTGTGCGCAGCCATCCGACCCATCACACAGGCCAAGCTCGCTTTGGCTCCGCGTTCGACTTCGTTATGAGCCTTATTGTTGCGGATTGCGTCGATGAGCCGGTCCCACTCGGTTTGATAGGGATTCGTCTCGCGGGCGGCTTGCCAGATGGGCTTGCTACCGCGAATCTTTTGATCTTTATAGATCGGGCAGCGACCTGAGGCGTGCGAGTTCGCTGAGATGATGGCGCTGCCCTTGGTGCCGTGGGCGTAGCTGGCAAATTCCTGCTTGCAGTTATCCATCGTTCGCCCTTCAAGATACAACCGCGCTCCGTCCGCAAAGGTGTACTCGACTGAATAGTGATCGAAATTTTGATCGACTTTCCCATCGCGGTAGTGCCGACCGCCCGTCGCACGAGCCTCAACGGGCCAGCCGTCCTTCATCCAGCAGCACTCGTCTAGATTGTGGATCAAGAAATCGCTGAACGCCCCACCGCTGGCCCATAAGAACGCATGGAAGTTGCGAATCTGGTACATCAACTCGCTCATCTTCTCCGGCTTCTTGGCGACGTGAGCTGTTCCGATGGGGCCGTGCATACGATAAGCCCGCATGAGATAGATGTCGCCCAACTCGCCGTTCTTAATCTTGTCGTGTAACTGCTCGCGATTCTCGCAGTGTCGGCACATCAGGCCAACGCCGACCTTGAGACCCTTCTTTACAGACTCGACACCCAATTCCAACATTTTCCGTGTGGAGGGACCATCCACCGTCACCGGCTTTTCCATGAAGACATTCAGTCCCTTTTCGATGGCATATTTGAATTGCACCCAACGGAAAGCGGGGGGAGTGGTTAGGATAACGACATCGCCTTTGCGTAGTCCGTCCATCGCCTCCTTGTACTTGTCGAAGCCAATCAATCGCTTGCCGGGAGGTACGTCAACTTGATCCTTGAAACCGCCCTTGATGCTGTTATGGCTATTTTCCAACTTATCCTTGAAGACGTCCACCATTGTGACGAGCTTGGTCGGTCCTGTCTTGGTTTGCAATGCGTTTTGAGCCGCACCGGTGCCGCGTCCGCCGCACCCGATGAGAGCGATACGAATTTCCTCATCACCTGCCGCATGTACGGCGGGAATGATGCTACCTGCCAGGACACCAGCGGTAACAGTGCCGACCGCCTGAAGAGCGTCACGTCGGGTGGGGTTTGTGTTTGGTTCAGTCATGGGAGAGTTCTCGTGAGGATGGTGTAAAGTCATTCTTTCACGATACCCCGTTCGGTGCCAGCGTCAACCTCCAGGTAGGTTCACAACAGCGAATCGGGGCGTTAACACACCACACTCGCCGAGAGCCGGGGCGTTGACATACCCCGTTCGCCATTCGTAAACTGTTCTCAACCAATGAGGTTTGACATGACATCGCGTGTAATGATATTTGGCGGACGCGGCTATCTTGGCGGACAGTTCCACGCTCTGTATCCCGATTCGGTCTGTCCCGATGTGGATATAGCCGACCGTGCTGCCGTCGCAACCGCGCTTGATTTTGGGCCCGATGTCGTCGTGAACTGCGCCGGAAAAACGGGAAGACCCAATGTCGATTGGTGCGAAACTCATCGTACCGCCACACTCCGGGCCAACGTCACTGGCGTTCTGGTTTTACTCGAAGAATGCCTCGCTCGCGGAATGTATCTGGTTCATCTCGGTTCCGGTTGTATCTACACGGGTGATAACGGCGGTGTAGGGTTCCGGGAAGAGGATGCGCCTAATTTTGCAGGTAGTTTTTACTCGCGAACCAAAGCCTGGAGCGACGAGATTCTACACGATTTTCCTGTTCTGAATATCCGTTTGCGGATGCCGTTCGACGGCACGACCAGCGAGCGTAGCTTGATCACGAAACTATGCAGGTATACCCGCGTATTGACGACGCCGAATTCATTGACACATTTGCCCGATATGATGCGAGTTGTCTCAGAACTGATCAATCGGCGAGCGACGGGGACCTATAATGTCGTCAATCCGGGCATGATGTCTCCATTTGACGTGATGACTCGATACAAGTCTATTGTCGATCCTAATCATGCTTTTGAGCCTTTAGCTGAGAACCGCCTGGGTGAAGTGACTACCGCCGGGAGGAGTAACTGTTTGCTCAACACAGATAAACTACGGTTGGCGGGACTTAGGATGCCGCCCGTCCAAGAGGCCATCGACACAGCTCTGCACCAATTAGCCGCTCACAAAGCAGCCATGACCTCGCGAGCCGTCTGAGGACGCTCATCGGGTGTCTTGGCTAATAGCCTGCGAATCAAAGTTTCTAGATCAGGGTGAACATGGGGCAGGGGTGCGGGTTCCGCTGTAGTGACGGCCAAGAGAGTGGTGAGGGCATCATCACCTACGAAGGGAAGTTTCCCACTGGCCATCAGATATAGCACAACGCCCATACTAAATAAATCGGCGCGACAATCGACAGGCTGGCGGTTTGCTTGTTCAGGAGCCATGAAGGCCGGCGAGCCGACGATACTGCCATCAACGGTAAGTTGAACATCGCCTCGCGCGCGGGCCAATCCGAAATCGAGAATTTTGACCCGTGCCATCTCACCTTCTAACCAGATATTACCCGGTTTGATGTCGCGGTGTATTAATCCGCGCTCGTGAATCACAGAAAGTCCCTCAGCTAGTTCATGTCCGATGCGACGGGTGACGCAATCGGCTAGTGGACCTTCGCGAGTGATACGCCTTTCCAATGTCTCACCGCGTAGGAAAGGCATGGCCAGGAAAGGTACGCCACGATCTTCGCCTACCTGATAAATCGACACAATCCGATCGTGTTGAATCGATGCCGCTGCCCGAGCCTCACGAAGAAAGCGTTGTCGAGCCGTTGCGTGCACAGCAAGAGAAGG
>RGDT01000209.1 GCA_009918525.1 Planctomycetia bacterium | reverse complement strand
GAAGTTTAGTTCAGCCGCGCATGACGCAGACCACTTTTTGCCGTCCACCAACACTTCGATCGTCAAGTCCGGCTTGTCCTCGCCCGACGCCTTCATGTAGGCGGCCATTGCCTCGATGCAAAGAGCCGTATCGCGCGTGCTGTTCCAGTACGTCGCGTGCTTGCGGTTGTTAAGCAAATACTTCACCAAACCCGACGCCTTCTTATCCTTCGGTGACGTGGCCGACAACAACTTTAGGTACCAGGCGTTGGCCTCGATCTCGTTGCCGTGCCAATACCACCAAGCATTACCGGCCGGGAGCTTGAGGTATGCCGTCTGGTTTTCATCGTCCTCGACTACGAACTGTTCGCAATTTTTGAGGATCATGGCTAGCTTGTCGTTTTGACCACCTTCCTTGTGCAGAGCCAGCCCGAACAGTGCTTTGGCGTAGACCGGTAGGTCGATACGGTCGCGGTAGAGCAACTCCCGCATGTTGGGATTCGCTACCTTGGCGTCCATCAACACCATGTACACGAACGCATCGAGCGAATCAGCCTTCTCCTTGTAAGGCCAAACCTTCGCCGGGGCACGTTGGATTAGCCGAACCTGTTCTTCCTGGTACGACTTCAACCACGCGATACCGCGATCCAGCATCCCCGGCACCAACGCCACATCGTTTTCCTGGGCAATCTGTAGCCCGTGAACGACAACGGCGGTGGTATGCGGATAGCTTCGCTCGCCGTAGCCAGAGAACCAACCCCAGCCGCCATCGGAGCATTGCATGTTGGTCAAGGCAGTCACACCCGAACGGACCATTCGTTGCAACTCCTCCTTGTCAAAGACCGGCTCGCGGTCCAAACGCTTCCAACCCTTGGCCCGATCCTTGGCATCGCCAATCTCGGCGGCATTCAAGTTGACGCGCTTTTTCTTAATGTCTTCCAGGTCGAGTTTCATGTTCATCAGCACCTTTTGGGTGATGACACTCGGCAGGAAGCGGTTCAACGTCTGCTCCGTACATCCGTACGGGTACTCCACCAGATAGGGCAACGCGTCCACCATCGCCCCGGCCAACGTCGGCGAATAGCGAACCTCTAGACGGCTCTGCGGTACGCGGCGATCCTTGGGGACCATAATCTCGATTTTGCCCGAGTTCTGATCCGGGCGAACAACGCCGCTGAAGCTTTCCATTTTCAACATGCCGTGGACGTAGGCATTGAAACTCATCTGCATGGCGTCGGACTCTTCGTCCGTGGTCGCCTTCATGCGGACGACGGTCGGACCTTCGCCTGTGACCTTGACACGCCAATCGACACGAACTTCGCCGCCGGGAGCAATCTTCACCTTTTGCGATAGTGCACCCGTCAGTGCCAGTGTACCACCTTCGGTTTCCAACGAGACGGTCGCGAGCTTCTCCGTCTTGAGGTAGTTATGAACATTCGCCGACAGCACCACCTCATCCTTCTGCACGAAGAAACGCGGCGACTGCATCCGCAACAACAAGTCCTTGCGAGTCGTGACTTCCGCCTCGCCCTGGCCGACCTTGGTCCCGTGGCCCATGCCCCAGACGCGGACCTTCCAGCCCGTTGTCTGTTCTGGCATATTAAACGTGACCTCGGCCAACCCTTCCTTGTCGGTGGTCAACGTCCCGTTGAAATAGGCCGTATCGGCGAAGTTCTTTCGGACGGTCGGCTCGACTTGTCCGGGTGGAGCAGCCGGGTCGGCTGCGTTTGCCTTATCGGACTCGCCCTTGGCCATCTCCCCCGGCTTGGCATCCGCTCCGTCAGCCATTGCTGCATTCTTGGCCATCGCCATACCGGGAGCCATAGGCATCGCTGCTCCTTCACCCCCAAAAGCAGGGCCTCCGGTAGGACGCACCCCCCGGCGATAATCCCGACCGCCTCCACCGCCCTGCATCTCAACCCTCGCATCTTTCTTCATCTCGGCCATTTCCTCGACCACACCATGACCGAAACGACCGAGAAAGCCCAGCATCTTTTCGTTTGGTTTGCTGATGTGATGCGAGTGATATGCCAACGAGTGCTCGGCATTCGGGTAGTGACTGCGTCGCCACTTCCAGAAGAATTCCTTGATCTCCGGCACGTTACTACCGCCGGAAATATACTCAACACTACGGTCGTAGACACTCATGACCGTCGTGCCGACGAACGGTTTGCCAAAGAAGTCGGTGAGACGGACCTTCATCTTGGCCTTCTGTCCGGGCTTGTAATCAAGGCTATCGGGCACCACCTCGACATTCAGCACGCGCTTTTCAGGAGGAACAACGACTTCGCGAACCTCGGTATGAACCCGTCCACCGTGAATCGTCACCGCCTCGACAAAGAAGTTAGGCATGTCCTTACGGCTGACGTCCAATTCCTCGACCGTACTCTTCCCCTTGATGCGGAGCATCTTGGGAGCCTGATACACTCCTGCCGGGCGGGCGAACAGCAATACGGTGCCATCCTGTTGATTGGTATTGATCAACAGTTTGAGCTTGTCACCGTCCGAGTATTCGCGTTTATCGGTCGTCAGTTCGATGTCGTTAAAGCGGTATTCGGTACCGGTGAACGCCTCGCCTCGCACCACGAAGACATAGCCGCCCTCGATGGTGTTCTTCTTAGCGTCCGTCAGCTTGTACACCAGCCGATACTGGCCCGACTTGGCTGCTTTGATTTGCAATTCTGCACGACCCTGTTCGTCGGTGTCGAGATTCCAGCTTTCAGCCTCTGTTTCAACCGGTTGCGCATCCTTGTAACTGATCGCCATCAACGCCAGCTTGCCCGTGCCCTTGACCGGCTTCTTGTCCGGCGTTAGAGCCTGGAAGCTCGCCTTGATCGTGTCGCCACTGCGATAATAGCCGCGATCGACCCAGCTAAAGACGCTGAACGGTTTACGGGACGCGATCACGTCTCCCGTACCGACAATCGTCCGTCGGCTCTCATCGACCACTTCCGCCGTGATGGCGTATTTGTGGTCGGTGTCGCCGTGCAGTTCCTTGGCGGCAGTGGTGTCGATGACAATCTTGATGAGGCCATCGGGGCCGACCGGGACTTCGTTTTCCATCACGACTTCAGGCTGTTCGGGCGAGAAGGCGTGCATCCAGATCGGGTGAGGACGGCAGCAGCCCCAATCCATGAAGCCCGGATACCAGCGGTAATCGGCGGCAAACCACCAGTAGCCCGCCCCGTAGAACCAATCCCAACGACCCGCCGCGTACCAAGTAGTCGTATGCGACGTGCGCAACACCTTAATCTTAGCCTTGCCCTTGGTCACTGGTGCGCCGAAGTAATACTTCGCTTGGATGGTCGCCTCGATCTGATCACCGAGCTTGACCGGTTCCTTCGGAGCCTCGACTTTCACCTCGAACTCGGGCTTCTTGTATTCCTCGACGCGGAACGTCGCGTGCCCGTGGTCGCCGATTTGGACCGAGTATACGCCCAACGTCGCGTCCTTGGCCAGCGTGAACTCGCCACCAACACCCGCATATTCATCGGCGTTGATGCCCTTCTCGAAGACTTTTTCGCCCTTGGGATTGCGAACAACGACCAGGAAGTTTTGGCCGGCAAAGTCCGAGTTATCCGGCTGGTCGTACTTGGCATGACGCACCCACGCCTTGAACTGCACCTTGTTTTCAGGCCGATAAACCGGTCGGTCCGTCATCGTGAAGACGCGCGTGGCGTGATACTCGGGGTCGTAGCTTCGGCCGAACCACACACCGCTGAACCCAAGGTAGGCCAGACGATCGCGTCCCCCCGCGCCGTCGCCCTTCTTGCGAGCGATGGTAAGCCAGTTGAAATTCGACGGTTGGTCGGTGTTATCGGTGAAGACCATGCCGTCCGCATCGCTGTTGCGTGCGAAAGAAGTCGTCACGGTCTTAGTGAAGCCTCCGCGAGGCGGTTGTTGAACATACTCGTGACGGAAACCGAAGTATTCGAGATTGGCTTTATCGACCGGTTTACCCGTGATCGCATCAGCGACGTAATACATCACCTTACCGTCGAGCATTTTCTTGAGAATGACGGTGTCGGCCACCCACAAGATAACACGCGAGGCGTTCCCGCCGTCCATTTTCGCTTCGACGAGATACGCACCAGCGTTGGTGAGAGGTGTTTCAACGGTCACGCGCTCATCGACGTGATTCGGCCGCGGCTTGAGATCCATGCTCCATGTCGCGACCTTGTCACCGACGTAATCTTTCTGATTCTGATGAACGATGCGATAACCAATGTCGCCAATCTGGGTCTTATTCCAGTCGGGATTATTGGGGTTGGTCTTGAGATAGTCGCGAACGTCTGTCAGCAATTTTTCGACCTTTAGCGCGTGCGCCTCGAACGTCACCTTGGTAGCGTTGCGGAAACGTAGGTCGAACGTCGCCTTGCTCGCGGCCTGTTGGGTTTGGAACGGCTCGATCACGCCCCAATTTCCGACAATCTGATCAAGACGGTCTTGATACTCGTTATTACCGCCCTTGCCGTGCTTGGCAATCACTTCACGCCAAGCGTCGGCTGATTTGGGATATTGCCGTCGGTCTTCGTATTCCTGAGCGATGTGGATGCGGGGAACAAGTTCGTCCCCCTTCCCACGAGCGATGACACGCGCCCAGATCTCAAACCAGTTATGTTCCTTCGGCAGCGCGAATCGCTTGACACCCGTAGCCAGACGTGCGATTGTCTCGTTCGTCGTTAGTGTATGCAGCGAGAAAGTGCCATCTTTGCCGTTGGGCTTTGGTGCTTGGTGCATGGTCTGCACGCCGTATTGCGAGCGGCAGAAGTCGGCCCAAATCATATCGACTTCGTTCAAACGGCTAGAGCGATACTCAGCGGCCTGAACCAGACACCACCGCCAGCGTTCGCCGTCGTTTTTAGCTGAGTCCCAGTCCTTGGCGATTGCATAGAAAATCGGCTCGCCTTTTTCGTCTACTGGTGCGCCGCGGTCTCCGCTGAAATGTCCGCCCCAGCGACGGCCCCAGCGATGAGATTCCTCGTAGTCCGGCAGACTGCTCAGGTCCGTGAGGTCTTGAAGTTTCCACGCATCGCGACCTTCACCGCCAAATCGAATGGCGTTCCCCAAGGTCATGTAATAATCGCTGACGGCGTCGCGGTCGGCATCGATGGACGCCAACGGCTTCGCCTGGATCAGCAGTTGCAATGCTCGTACCCGGTCTCGGGCTGCGGCACTGACATATTTTCCCGCACCGCGTCGGTAGCCTCGACTGAAATTCCCGGCCACGATGAAGCCTTGGTGTTCGTGATTGATGTACGAGATTGCCGCCGATAATAAGGTGCGCCAGTCAGCTTTGTGAATGGCAACGACCGCCTCGCGGAATTCGTCGATCTCATCCACGCGGCCGAGCTGGGTTAATGCTTGGATGGCAAGCGTCAGATCGCCGCCGGCCGCTTTGTTTTTGTCGTCAAGGGCGATTGCGCGCAATCCCTTATAGGCGTCGTTGAAGTTGCCTTCGTTGAACTGTTTTCGGCTCGTCTCGCGACGTGTCTCGATGGACGGCGTTTCTGCCGCCCCGATGTACACGCCGACAGCGAGACAAGCCAAGCCTCCCATCAGCAGGCAGGCTCTACGTAGTATTCGCATACACGAACTCCAGAGAGAGAGTCGAGAATACGTAGTCACTCTAGACATTAGACGAGGTTGAGGGGAAGACGGATTGTCCTCCGGCCGGGTTTGGTTTCGCTATCTGGTTGCTAAGATAATCAGGCAAGGATCGAATCCATACCGCTACGTGACCACTTCCGCACAGGTCGGAATACGGTCGGTTGGGAAGGTGTGCACGCCAGTTGGCCCATCGTCATCGTTTGATACTGGTATGGCCGATTACAGCCGGGCTGTGTGATATCACCGAATTCCTGTGTCGCATCGCGTCATGAACGTACACAGATTGCTACTAGAATAACAGAATGCAGACCAACTCCAGGAAGCGAAGCATCATGACTAACAACAGCATCTTCGTCATCAATCCATACAAGTGGCAAGGAATGTGGGTTTTCGATGATCCCAACGTTGGACTCGTCAAAGAACCATTCGTCGGCGGAGCGGATACCATTATCGACGTTGCAACCGCGCACATTCCGAACGCCAGCAAGGGGTTCATCGCTGTCTTTTCAGCGGGTTACTTTCCCGCTGCTCACATTATTCTTGAATGGGTACGCGAAGAAGGCGGGGGCAATGTCTATCGCTGGGCCGACCGTGCGATGGAAGGCTGGCTGTGCCCTGCCCTACTCCGCTATTTTGCTGATCCACCACGAAAACTACACGTTCAGATAAAACCAATCGGATGACACGAGTAACGGCACACGCACGCTTGCGTTACCAACGAATCGCCCCACTTCTACCGTCGCCGTGCGCCCAGTTGCCTTTTGATCGGCATATTTCGTTTTAGTTACTCTCCGCTCTCGAAGGGGGGATCATTTCCGAACCCGATCTGCTTCGACTATCGTCATACGGCCGTAACCCTCTGACCAGACGGAAGTAACCTCGACTTGGCCGGCGTAGTTGTCGTCGCTCATGCTTGCCTTCCAGTCCTTGCTGAGTTTGCCATCAGCATCGACGTAAACCTTAACCTGGTAGCGGCCAAGCGGAATCGACGGCCTACCCTTCTCCCAGAGTGTGGCACGTTGCGAACCCTTAGCCGCTTGGAGGGTTAGGTTGTGCTGCCACTGCTTGCCCTTGCCCCAGACGACACGGTCGGAGGTAGCGATCGGCTCCGTCTCCCATGCTTTGGATTTCTCGTCCCAGGCGTAGATGCTGACTTGCAAGAGCTTGTCGCCCCAGGCTGGTGGTGTGTTGGCTAGTTTCAGCCAAATATCAGTACCGAACCTAGCCAACTCGCCCTCTTTCGTAGGCAGGGCTTTCGCGTCGGTGTAGCGAGTCTTGACGATCCTGGCGTAGTCTTCGAGAAAGCTACGCATCGCCTTGTAGCCTTGGTCGCCCTTCACGAACTTGATACCCCCGCCATGCTTTACCTCGCCCAAAGGTTTGCGTAGGAGCAGACTTTTTTCCGGGTTGTCGGTATCAATTAACCTGCTTTTTCGCAGGTACTCCAAGGTAGCCTCGGGACCAGCCGACCTGAACCAGGCGACGCGATCGCCGTGTTCATCTACCAGTTTCTTGCTCTGCGGCGTCCCCTCGGTGTGGCAGCTCATGCACCGAAAACGGATCGGCCAAATGGTGTTGGTG
>RGDT01000208.1 GCA_009918525.1 Planctomycetia bacterium | reverse complement strand
CGGAGGGGTTTGCGACAAAACTGTTTTTTGGTGGCGCCTTGTCGCCCATGGATGCGAAGTATGCCTCCGAACTCGCCGGAACGTGTACGGTTGCCTCTGAAACCGTCACGCGGACGAAAGGTCCGAGTGCAAGGCGGTCGCTATCGCGGTCGTTGTCGCCTGCGGCCCGTCCGACTCTTTTACCTGACGAGGTGCGCCAACCGCACGTTCACCCGCTTCTGGGGGTACCGGTGACGGCTTTCACCCCTGCCGCGCCCCCGTTTTATGCCTATCTGGTTCCGGCCTATGAGCGATCGGATTTGGCGGCCTGTATCGCCGAAGGAGACCGCCGCGAACGCGAGTCACGTGAACAGTTGATTGCAACAAGGGCCGAAATTGCTCGGCTCAAGAAAGTACTCGGCTGGGATCGGCTCCAGGACGAAACTCGGGCTTGGTGGTTGGAAGCTGAAGCCAAGCTCGATGGAGGCATTTTGGAATTACTGTACTCGCTTGAATCCCTGGGCGATGGCTGGATGGAGGAATGTGCCCAGTCGGTGAAGCCACACACTTTACCGGATTCGTTTCGTGCTTGGGTGACTGGCCCGTTGCCGCGTGAGGAGACTCCGCGATCTAATTTTACTGGCCCCGCGCAATTGCCCGCCACCAAGCGTGTGCTGGCCAACAACGTGTATCTGATACGGGGCAAGGACCGTGGACGCGAGGCATGGTATTACATCCGAGTAACGAAACGGCCGACCGTCGTGTTCGAGAAGGAGATTCAAAAAGGAACGGTAGATTTAAACGATTACGGAGAAATTCTACTCTCAGGTTGGGGGAAAACCCCGCCGCCCGAAGCCATTCAGCGTGCCAAGGAGGAGTGGGGATATCAAGGAGCCGAGTGACGGAAAAAATCTTCGCTGGGTAGATTGCTACAAAGCCTGTGCAATTTATGCACGGTCTAAGCAATTTTTGCACCGTTGCAGGCCCCGCCGCTATCCGTCGGTGGGGCTATGTAGCTCAAACCGCTAGATTGTTTCGGCCGTTCCACGGCGTCAAGTCCAATTCGCAGTAAGACATACGACTCATTCCGTGAAAAATGGTATTGACTCGGCCGTTCATTGGTATCGGAGTTGCAGTTATTTTCCATGTCAATACGTTTTCACTCCCCGTTATGTCAGGAGACACGCCATGCAAATAGAACTTTACTGCAACTGCTGCGACCGCGCGTTCGTGGCTCCCTCTGAAATCCCTGCCGCTGAAGTGCTGGATTGCATGGCAGAGCAGGGGCCATGGTACGCCTTGGGCGACGGCGAGACGTTTGAAGACATGATCTTCAGCACCATTTTTGCTCGGGGCCATATCCGCTGTGGTGATTGCGGCGAGCCGGTAAGTGTGAATGAAGAAAGTCTGTCGGCGATGGCATTGGAAGTTTTGGGCAGTTGGTGAGCAAGTTGAACCCCCTATTCTTCCTATCGAACTCAGTTACGGCTCTTGAGAGGATCATCCAAGGTTTCTAATCTTTTATGAGCTTCCTTCGCTTGCTTTTTACATTCGACCCGACGACGCACGTCGTCGGCTCAACCCACTCCGGCTAGTTCCAGGGCCGCTCCGTACCGGGCAATCACCGAAGCGCGAAGCGCCGAGTGCTCCGGCAAACCAGCGGCTACCAGTTCGCGGGCGTCGCTGTGGGCGCGTTCGAGCAAGTCCATGCGGGCCTGGGCCAACAGCCATAACTCGCCTGTGCCATGCTGTCGTCCTCCGAACACGTCGCCTGTTCCCCTCAGTCGCGCGTCTTCTTCGGCCAATGTAAAACCGTCGGCCGTTTGCAACATGGTTCGCAACCGTTGTCTACCTTCATCGGAGGTCGGTTCGCCAAAAAGAACGCAAGTTCCGGGCAAGTTGCCGCGGCCGACTCGTCCGCGGAGTTGATGAAGTTGCGACAGGCCGAATCGTTCGGCATGTTCGACAATAAGCCACGTCGCGTTTGGCACGTCTACGCCGACTTCGACGACCGTTGTACATACTAAAACGTCGATTTCACGATCGCGAAACCGAGTCATGACATCTAGTTTAACTGCGTCGTCCATGCGCCCGTGCAGCAACCCGACTCGAAACGCACGCAGGGGGCCCGCGACCAGTTCCTTATACATGGATTCGGCCGAACGCATACCCTCCGTCTTTTCTACCACCGGGCAAACAACGTAACCCTGCCGCCCCTCTTGCAGGCTCTGTACGAACTCGCCAAAAATAGCCTCCCGTTGTTCTTCGCGCGGCCAACGGGTTGAGATGGGTTGGCGACCGGCGGGCATTTCTCTCACCAACGTAACATCGAGGTCGCCAAACACGGTCAAGGCGACAGTTCGCGGTATCGGTGTTGCGGTCATAATCAGGTAATGTGGTTCTCGTCCCAACTGACGGACGCGAGCGCGTTGATGCACCCCAAACTTATGTTGCTCATCGATGACGACCAGTCCTAACCTTGCAAAGCGAACTGTTTCCTGTAGTAGTGCTTGTGTTCCAACAACGAGATCAATCTCTCCCGAAACTAGCGCAGCTAGACCTTCACGTCGTTCCCGTCCACTGAGAGAACCTGTCAGCAGCAAACGCCGAACACGACTGCCCGACAGGTAGCGATCGAGTGTCCCGCCACAAGCAGGGCATAAACAGCAATAGCCGTTTTCCCCGCGCCGACGTCGGCTTGAATAAGTCGTTGCATGGGGCGTGGTCCGGTCAGGTCGGCCACAACTTGGGCAATCGCCTTCTTCTGGTCCCCAGTGAGCGCGAACGGTAACAATTTGCGGATTCGCTCGTCGATCAACGGCGTAACGGCAAGGCGCGGGGCTGTCGGTCCTTGCCAAACCTCGCGACGACGCAAGGCCAAAGCCACCTGCAGTTCAAGGAGAGCCTGATACGCGAACCGTTGACGAGCCAGTTGTACCTCGTTCAAATCGCGCGGCTCGTGAATGGAACGCAAGGCAACCGCTATTCCCGGCCAACCGTGACGTTCCCGAATCATCGACGGGATGATTTCATCCAGACGCTCCGAGTACAAATCTAAGGCTTTATTGATGAGCAATCGTAGAGCGGAGGGCCGAAGCTCTTCGGTAAGCGGGTAGATCGGCACGATGCCCGATGTTTTTTCCGAGTTCGGCCCATCAAGCGGTTGTATACGCGGGTTGATCATCCGCCATTGACATACAGGACTTGTTTCTCTCGATCGCTTTCTCTGCGGAACACCGGAAAACGAGACACGCTGGCCAAGTCGATGCTTTTGCGCGATGACTGCCTGACCATACCAAACGCCTTCGAGGCGTTCCGAACTACCATCGGAGAGGAACATGGTGATGATCGGTCGGCCATCGCGAGATTGCTTGCGGATGCTGACGATTTCGCCTTCAACGGTCTGTATAAGTTCCGGGACGAGTTGGGCGATGCGGTGGCGTTCGCGAAGATCTTCATACGCCCGAGGAAAATGAAAGAGTAGATGGCCAACCGTTTGAATGTCCAGGCGTTTCAGTATGTCCCGCCGACCAGGTGACAGCCCTGGCAGATAATCCACCGGCAGATTAAGAATCTCGATGGTCACGGACGTCTCCCCGACATTTCTCCGGATAGAAAGCCTGCTGCCCTACGAAGAGCGGTATGATCATAGTGCTAGCCTGACAACTAGATTCATCCGGCGAAACTCTCCTCGATACTAACTTGAATCAGTCGTTTGATAACCTCGGATTTACGCCCAAGGAATCAAAGAGCGTACAGCCTCACGAAGAAAAACAGTATCTGGCGAGACATGAGAGAATGGTCGGAAGGGAACAGAGAGTCGTCTACGTTACGCACAATTTCCTACGCATCAGACACAACAAATCGCTGGACAATCAGAAGAATTTTGTTTGTATAAATTCTGGATGATTAAAATAGACGCAAATCAATATCTATTCAAGAGATACAATCATTTAATTAATCCGATAATTTATAGTGGACAAAATGAGAAACGGAGAGAGGGGGATTCGAACCCCCGGTGAGGTTACCCCCACACAGCATTTCCAGTGCTGCACCTTCGGCCGCTCGGTCACCTCTCCAAATACTAAGCCTCATATTACTTCGTATTCAACAATCAGTCTATACGAAGCTCAGGCTGAGCGAGCGGTTTTCGCCGCTCGCTCATTTATGATAATTAACACGATTGCATTCGATCAACCCTTGATTGGTGTCTCCGTAGTAACCACGGAACGCTCTGAGGCAATACCTGTGCCACTACCCTCGCCAAAGATCAAGAGCAACGGACTGGCGATGTAGATACTGCTATACGTTCCGACGAACACACCCACAATCATGACGAATGCGAACAATTTTACACCATCGCCGCCAAACAGATACAGCACCAAGACGACAACCAGTACCGTTGTAGATGCCAATAGTGTTCTCGTCAGCGTTTGATTCACGCTGTCGTTGATCATCTTGGGTGTCAGTGCAGGACTCTTACCACGCACCTCGCGGATTCGGTCGAATACCACAATCGTATCATTCACCGAATATCCCACCAATGTCAGCAATGCGGCAATCGCCGGCAAGTCGATCTTGAAGTCTTGGATGCCCAGTATGTTGCCCAAGAATGTGCCGTGGATGTAGTGGCACACGGCAATCGCTCCGAGCGTGAAGAATAGATCGTGGATCAAACAGGCCACCGCCGCCGCTCCGAAGGTCCAGTTACCGAAGCGGAACCACAAGAACAGGAGGATCGCCACCCAACTGGCTATGATCGCATACAACGCACGCTCTTGGGTGCTTGCGGCCAATTGCTTGTCGAAGTTCTCTAGTCGCTCCGGAACAGGAGTCAGAGCTAGTTCGGTTTGAACTTCTTTCAGAATACCTGAAAGTGTTTCACCTTTGACCGGTTCGTTTAGTCGCAGAATGAGTTCGGAATAGTGATCATCTTTTTCCTTGTCACGTTCCGCTGGGCGATCGAGCGAGAAAGTAGCCCGGGCAAGACCACGGGCGTTGAATCGGTCGTTCAGCAAAGTAGCAATCTGAGCCGGTGACGCGAAGTCTACAGCTCCATCCTGGTCGGTGAACGACAAAGTTACTTGAGTCGTCTTGTCGTCAATCGAAGCGGGCATCTTCATTCGCAACTGCTTCAAATCTTCCTTCATCACATCTAAAATGTGATTCAAAACAATTTTCGTATCACGTTCGGACGACCGCACCGTGAAGAATTCGCTGACGGCTTCTCCCTTTTCGTTGGATTTTGATGCCGTATCCGATGACTGTACAAATATCTGTTCCAATGACTGATCCGGTAGCGGTTTTTTGTCGAGCCTTTCTCTTAATTCGCGAAGGGACAGAGGCTTCGCCAAACGTCCCGTGAAAGCCGTACCGCCCGTGAAGTCAATGTTCAGGACCGTCGCTTTACCTGACTGCGGATCGCTGTCAGCACGGTAAATAAACAGCGCCGCGCCCAGAACGGTCAGAAACGCTGTCGCCGCGAACCAGTAATGACGGATCGACATGAAGTCCCAATACCGCGAGTGAATCAGCTTGGCCAACCCCTCGAAGAAGTGCAACTCCTTGATCCAACCATTAGCCAGCCAGATGTTGAACATGGTTCTCGTCATGTACAACGATGTGAACAAGCTGATGATCAAACCGACCGTAAGAGAAATACCGAAACCTTTTAACTGATCGTTACCGACTACATACAACACGATTGCCGTGAAAATACTCGACAAGTGAGTATCCAAAATAGTCGGGAACGCCCGGTCATAGCCGTTGCGAAGCGACTGTGCCAGGTTAGCACCAGCGTCGCGTTCCTCACGCAATCGTTCGTAGATCAGCACGTTGGCATCAACCGCCATACCCAGCATCAAAACCAGACCGGCCAAGCCCGGCAGCGTGAAAGCAGCCTGCACCAAAACCATGAAGGCAACTGTCAACAGCAGGTTGGCCAACAACGCCACGCACGCTACAAACCCTGCGAACCGGTAGTAGAAGACCATGAACGCCATCACCGCGATGAACGAGAAAACAATTGACCACATACCCTTTTGGATGGTGTCCTCTCCCAGAGTCGCGCTCATGCTGTTCTGACTGACAGGATCCTTCTTCAGCGTGGCAGGCAACGCCCCAGCTCGCAAAATGCGAACCATGTCGTTGATCTCGCTCTGCGTAAAATCACCGGTAATCTGACCGTTCGTACGAATCGGACTATTCAAACTTGGTGCGCTCACAATCTGGCCATCGAAGATGATAGCAAGATGCCGCCGGAAGCTTCCCTCGCTTTGCCCGTCTGGTTTGTTGCGTGTCGTCAAATCCCAAAAACGTTCGCCGCCATCGGGGTTGAAGCTGAACGCAATCGCACGCCGTCCACCCTCTCGGCTCATGTCTTCGCGGGCTCCGACCAAGTCGTCTCCGCGAATCTCAGTAGCGGTTGATGGTTCGCGAACCAGCATGAAGAATTCTGTTTCTTTGCCTTGATCGCGATCTTTGATCAAGCGCCGACTCCAGTCCGTGATCCGACGACTGTAGAGCAACGTCTGACGCATGCCTGATGAACCAAGTCGACTGCTGGCTAGAACATCGGACTCAGGGGTGAACGGCTTGCCGCGTGTACGATAATCTTCAATTTGCTTCCGCACCAACTCGTTCGCTTGAAGCGATGAGCTATTCAAGCCAAGCGAATAGAGTTCGCTCTTACCCAGTTCAACCCACCGATAACCGTAGCTGTCGGTTACACCGTTAGGATGAGTGACGCTGAATTCAGTACCACCATCTTCACGACGAGGAACGGGCGGCGGCTCCGCACGCACTTCCAAACGGCTCAACTCTGCTTGATTCTTCGGATCGTCGAACCATTTCTTTGCCGCATCAATCCCAGCTTTGTCATCCACTGTGTTAGCCAGTATCTTGAATTCCAAACGGCCTTGGCGTTCGATCAACCCTTTGATTGTCTCTACTTCTTCACCGGTCAGAGTGCGGCGATCTGTCGATGAGCCTAAGCGACTTTCTACCCACTGATCCACCGATGTACGCTCTTGCTTTGGATTTAACTCGATGATCTTGTCGATCAAATCCGCACGACGGCCCTTGCGAATGTCAGCGTAGGCATCGGCCGGACTGCCGTACTTGCCTTCCGCTGCCTTAAGCAGGGCGTTCCAGTTACGGGTTTCAGCCTCAGCCTGATAGCGGCCACCGGTTGGAAGAATAATCTCAACCCGAGGGGGGGTG
>RGDT01000207.1 GCA_009918525.1 Planctomycetia bacterium | reverse complement strand
AACGTGCCGGCCTTGCCTGTCAACTCGGTTGTCAGGTCGGCGAAACGGCCATTCTCTCGGCAGCGGGGCGACACTTCGCGTCGTCCGTTGCCGATCTTCGATATGTCGAAGGGAGCTATGACGCTTGGCTTGTCCGTGAGGCGTTGGCCGGGACAAATCTGACTTTCGGCCGGGGTGGTTGGGCGCCAGCTTTGACCGGCGGCGGTTTAGGCATCGACATTGATCCGGCCGCTTTGCAGCGTGTGACCGTGCGGCGAGTGAACTTGTGATCCACACATTCCGATCTTCCGATGGCTACGAATGGCGTTATCGACGCTATGAACCGTCGCAAACGCCACGCGGTCGAATCGTCTACCTGCACGGAATTCAAAGTCACGGCGGCTGGTACACGGCGTCTAGTGAATATCTCGCCCGTGCGGGCTATCTCGTCGAATTTCTCGACCGCCGTGGCTCGGGATTGAACCAAATCGCTCGCGGGGATGCTCCATCCTGGATGCGGCTGGTAGACGACATATCCGAGTTCATTCGCAGTGGACCGAAGCCGATCGTCATGGCCGTGTCATGGGGCGGCAAATTAGCGGCGGCATTGGAGATGCGCTATCCTGGTTCGACGCATGGACTGGCTCTGCTGACGCCTGGTCTGCGTGCCCAGGTGCGTCCGCCTTTGTTGACTCGGATACGTATCGGCGGGGCGTGGATGTTCGCACCGTGGCGGACCTTCCCCATTCCCCTGGACGACCCGGCCTTGTTCACGGCTAATCCAGCGAGGCAAGTCTACATCCGCAGCGATGAACAATCTTTGCGACGGGCAACAGCACGCTTTTTGATTGAAAGCGTCCGCCTTGATTGGGCACTTGACCGCGCGACCATCACCGTTCCGGTCCTACTCATGCTCGCCGGCCGTGATCGAATTACCGACAACCTCCGAACCAAAGAATACGCTGCCAAACATTTCGTCGGGAAAACAAAGCTGATCGAATACGGCGACGCTAGTCATACCTTAGAATTCGAGCCGAATCCCTCCCCCATCTTTGCCGATGTAGCTTGTTGGATGGAGTCGATAACACCCGTTGTCGGTTAACGTGTAGGGAGTCGGCATAGAGCCGTAAGCGTCAGCAAGGAACTGCAAATTTTACCGTTTCTGACCGTTGCGGTTCTGAGGTGGTCGGGGATTGTCTATCGCGTCAACGCATACAAAACCGCCGCCCGGCCCAGTCTGATCGCGCTATCTTGATCGTGTCCCCGACATTCCGGCGATGTGTATTTTTCCAACGCACACCCAATATCAAATCGACTATACAACACGACCCAACGTCCGCGATATTTCACGCCTTCCAACTTGGGCGCAACCGATTCGAAATCCCGTTTCCCACTACCTTTCGCGGGGCGACGCCGAACCGTAGAGATGACTTCGCCGTTGAGAGCTTTACCGAACAAGGGATCATCTGGTGGTACGGGTTCCAACGCGAGTCGTTCATCACCGAATAGTTCATCGACTAATTTACGAAAAGAGATATCAAATTTATCCGCACCACAGCAGGCATCGGCAAATAACATTCCACCCGAACGCAAACAAAACCGCAGATGTTTCAAGTCTTCTCGCTTGGCGGCAAATTCGTTACGTCCGTGCATGTATAGAAAACGATGATCGGACACAGCCGGGTCCGAGGGAAATAGAGGTTCTGTCTTGAGAATCACATCCAATCCCGACTTGCGTACCTCAACCATCAGATTTCGCATGGCCTTGGGGGCCGGTTGCCACTCGCCGTCGTGACGCAATTGCGCTACCTGCAGATAACCCCGCTTGATGGGTTCCTTGGCACCGTCCGAAGTGATCTCCACTCGAGACAACCTTGGCCGCGGAGCTTCCAGCCCTGTCGCATAGGCAACCAGATTCGCCCCGAGCTCGAAAGCCTTCTTGGCGGTGGGGTCTTTGAGGTCGTTCGTTTCCCAGTACCCGGCAAGAGGCACAGGACTGTACACCATCACCGTCTTGCAACCCAATTTCACGCCCTGAAGTGGAAAATCTTTAGGCGACGAGGCGAATGTGCCTGACGCCGTCCAAAGGGGATGCTCCGGTTCCAGGGGTTCGAGTTTGGCCTCGCCGTTGAACAACTCTCGTACCAATCGCGTCAGATCTTTTTCAAAGTTTGGATAACGAGTAGCTCCGCAGCAATTTTCCGCCAGCACAAAACCGCCATTCGTCACATACTCACGCATTACTTCCGCTTCTTTGTTTCGCGGGGCCAGATCGTGCCCGTTAAAGAACACCAAAGGCGATTGCAATAATTGAGCGGCCAGTTGTCGCCTTGACTCGCCCCCGGCCGCTTCGACGGCGCGGATGTCAAAGGCTTGCCAAGCGACTGGTTTGCCTTTGAACAGTGTTTTAGAACAGAACTCACTAAGATGTTTCATGTCACTGCGTTTGTTATTCCAGCCCGTGCCGTCCAAATCGCCATAGGCCATCTTGGTCACCAGGACCGGAGTACGCCCCTTGCTGAGAAACAAGAGGGCAAAACTGGTCGCCACCACCGGTTGATAGTCCAACGCTCCACGACCGCTGAGACCCGACCAACTGCCGTCCGCTTTTTGCGTTTTAACCAAATAACGGGTACCGACCTCATACCAGTCGTGTCCGCCAAAAAACCGCTGCCCGGTCAGTCGTCCGGCTCGTTCAAGGCCGTACAACGCGTAAAAGGGCGATCCTAATCGGTCGGTTGCGTTAACGTCCGTTAGAACCGCCGGGAACTGTTCCCCGAGCCAGGCCAATCCCCGCGCGACTGGTTCATTCTCTTCGTACTTCCCACAGTCTTCTGCACTGCCGTCCGGTCGCAATCTAGCCCGGCCGCGTACCAGGTCCTCCCCTGTAATAACGAGATTGCATAGGCCGGCCGTGGTCATCGTCAGTGTCGCACCGCGTCCACCCGGTCGATAGCCCCAGCCGCCGTCTCTTGTTTGGCTTTTGAGAAATAACTGTTTAACGGTCTTGAGCGTCTTCTCACTCACTGGCACGCCGGCCATCAATGCTTCGTGCAATCCGAGCAGCGCATATTGAGTATTGGAATTATCCGCATTTCCAGTCTGCGCGCCATCGACGAGCTTGTGATAACTCCATCCATCGGGTAACAAACATTCTTCCAAATATTTAACATCTGCTCGCATGGCTTCTTGGTCGTCACGTGCAGCCTGAGCGAACACCATGAGCCGAAGGGCAATAACGTAGACGCGTGTGGACGAACCTTTTTTCAAATAGACGACACCGCGACGAATCGCCGGATCGTCAGGCGGGACACCGGCATTCAACAGCGACAGGAGAGCCAAGGCTGTCCAACCGCCATTGTTGACCCCCGTTCCGACATCCCAGCCGCCATCGGTAACGCGTTGTTGCGAGCGCAGATAGGCGACGGCGTCGTCGATGGCCTTGCGCGTTTTTTCAACCAGAGCATCATCGCCCGCACCAGCGTTGTCGGAAGCCTGGCGGAAAGGCATACCCCAACGCGGTGCGGCCGGTATCAGGGCCGTTAATCCAAGAGGCAACAGGAACAGCACGAGCGTGAAGCGGAACATAAGGGTAGCCTCCCAGGGCACCTACACCCGCATTATGTCAGGAAAACCATCCAGGCAAAAGACAAACCGAGTCGGACAGAAGCCCGACTCGGTTTCGATAAAGCAGCACCGACCTTGGTCGCGGAAAATTACGCTTCCTGGTATGCACGCGCACGGAACAGGAAGTCAACGATACTTCCTTCGTGCGGTTGTAGCCAGTTCAGCTTGATCGTCGGCACTGGTCCAAGGTTCAGGCGGTCGATGTGGGTTGCGTCGATCAATTGCCGTTGCCACTTCTTATCGTGCGTGATGGCCGAGCATACCAGCGTCGGGCCCATCGACGATAACATTTGATCTTGCGGGCACTTGACCACCGTGCAGAACGGGAACATGTACTCCGCCTTGGCAATCGGCTCCTGGGGTGAGTCGCAATGAACGACGGTAGGACGCAGATAGCTACAGCGATCCATCGACACAAGCCGTGAGCCGTACTTCTCTGTCATATGCTTGGTACCGGGCGATTTCATGTCGCGCTCGATCATTGCCCAGACGCTCTCGGCCACGTTCTTGACAGTGAACGCGGCTAACCCAGCCTTGGGATGTTCAGGCGGCAGGGGTTCGACCGGACCCATGCGGGCAGCCAGAGCTTCGGCGATCTTCTCGGTGTGCCTGGAGGCCCAGATACCCGAGCAATTGATACAACCGCGTCCGCTGTTGACAAACACGCTGTCTACCATGATGTCGATGTACTTTTCCCAATCGTCAACAACATCGTCGCCCAACAGAATCTTGCTGAAGCCTGGACCATGAGCCTGTACGCGAGGGTTACCCTTGTACTGCTCAACGGTTGCGGTCCCGCCGAATATGAGGCTACGCGGGCAGTGCTGCAATACGGCCGCACCGACCTCACCTGCTCCGGGGTAAATCGCGATAGCTTGCGGCGGAATACCCGCTTTCATGAACGCCGCCGCCATTCGGTAGGGCGTCCACGGCTCTTGCGGACCAGGCTTCAGGACGAGGCCGATTTGCATCGGTATGATCGGCAGCCACAGTGTATGAACACCCGGTGAGTTGGACGGGAGAACCAGACCGAGCACCGGCGATTGTGCCTGATAGCTGATGGGCACGCCGCGAGACTCGATGCCATGGCCGCGCGACAACACTTCCAAATCCAGCCCGCGCGTGAGAGCGTCCAGGATTTTCTCCATGTTCGCCAGCACGAACTGGTTCTTTTCCATGTTGAATCGGCACATATGCTCCGGCAGGCCGGTCGTGGCCGATTGCATCTTCACGAACTGGTCAGGCGATTGGGTACCATCACCCAAGGGCAGATCAGCAGAGGTATAGTATTCGCCGGCAAGTTTTGCCTTGGCGAGAATGTCCCTGATCGGAATCTCACGTAGCACGTCGCGGGCCCGTTGAGCATGGCGCATGTCGCGAGAAACGAGCGCTCCATTAGCCTGGCTGACCTCGGCCATCACCTCGCCTGTCGCAAAGTGGACGACCTTGTCGGATTCAAGGCTGTGATAGGGTTCGCCCCAACGCAGAATCGGAATCTTTATCATGATTATGTCCTTTGGTAGTTGCTTGCCGACTTGGGTCGGCAGTACCTATCACAACTGATCAATACACGCCAACCGTTGTCGTAGCTGCGAACTCACGGAATGGCTTCACGCCGCTCACGCCGTCCCACGGATACTTTGTCGTTGGTAATTCGCGAACGCCTTCGTCGCGCTCCATGAACCGGGGCACGAAGAATTCCTTCGTCAAGGTGGTCAGTTGAACGCGACCTTCTGAGCCGTAGGGTACAACTTTGTCATAGTCGTCAAAATCGACAACCTCGACCACGGCTCGCGGCTCTGGAGCGTAATAGGCTATCTTATAGCCGTCCTTCGCAACCGGCATGTCGGCAGCGGCAAGGCCCATCAGGGTGTTGCCGTAGGTCGGGGCGATGTACATGCCCGGACTCATGTACTCTTCGATGGTGAAGCGAATCCATTGCGAGGTCATTTCCGTACCACCGCAAAAAATGCCGGTGATACCAACGTCCTTGAGGGTTTTGCCCTGGTCTTCGAGGCGCTTGGCTAGAGCGTCTAGCAGTTTGGGCGTCGTGAACATACACTTCACGTCGTGACCTGCGGTCAGGATGGTCATGGCTTGATCGATGACGTGATCCTGGTAAGCCTTCAGGTGCTCCATCCAGCCCTTCTTGATGATCTTAATCACCCAGCGCGGATCGAGATCAACGCAGAAGCTAATACCTCCGCGGTATTGGGCCATATGTTCGACTGCCAGTCGGAGACGACGCGGACCACTTGGCCCGAGCATCAGCCAGTTGCTTCCCTTCGGAAAGTATTCGTCGGGTAGAGTATGGCTGAACATTTCGTAGTCGATGCGAAAGTCGTCCATAACGACTCGACTCTTGGGGATGCCCGTCGTTCCACCTGTCTCAAACACATACCAGGGCTTGTTAGCGTAGCCCTTTGGCACCCAGCGACGCACTGGTCCGCCACGTAGCCATTCGTCCTCAAAGTGGCCGAATAGTTTTAGATCCTCGTATGTTTTGATGTCCTTAAGAGGATCAAACTTGAAGGATTTCGCCTTTTCCAACCAGAAAGGCGTGCCCGTCTCCGGGCTGAAGTGCCAGGCGATCACCTCACGAAGGTGCACATCTAGCTTATCCTTGGCTGCTTTGATCTGTTCCGGCGTCGCTCGATTATCGCTCACGATATACCTCGCTTTTTGTTAGTGAACCTTGCTTGCCCGCTAAGAGGACTCACAGAACCACTCGCCCATGTGGAGTGGGTTAGGGCTTGATCGCGTATAGATACGTCCCGCTGTTCACGTATAGCACTCCGTTGGCTACTACCGGCGGAACTTTTATCTGTTGCCCAATCTCAATCTTTTTGGCCATCGGCTCTTTGCGTCCTGCGGGTAAAACGTAAATATCACCACCGTCAGTACCGACGAAGACTTTGCCATCCACCACATAGGGGGAACACCAGGTACTATCTTGCAAGTCGTACTCCCAGGCTTTCTTACCTGTCTTGAAGTCAATAGCATGAAGAAACCCGGCAAGCTCGCTGGTGTACACCAGACCGTCGTGAACCGCTACTGTCGTTATCGTCCTGCCATAGTTATAGTCGCGGGCAGCGCCTTTTTCCGATTTTCCTCCATAATGCCATACCAGCCCCGAGTCTTTGTTCTTCGGTGATTTGGGATCAAAGTCATCATCCACCGGCGAAAGGTCTTTGTCTTTGTTGGTCGGAGTCTTGGTGATATCGATGCACCATAGATGTCCCTCGCCTTGACCGTCGTCCGGTTCCTGGCCT
Organism: Planctomycetia bacterium; assembly: GCA_009918525.1. Lineage (GTDB taxonomy): Bacteria > Planctomycetota > Planctomycetia > Gemmatales > Gemmataceae > RGDT01. The sequence continues at coordinate 353 of RGDT01000207.1, read as the reverse complement.
ACGGCTATTAGAGCTTTGCCGTCCGCGACCACCGGTACGCCGACGATGAAGCACTTTTGCCCGCTACCGCCCGGCTTGTAGGGGGTTGCTTTCTTGGCGTTACAATCGAATTTCCACAATACTTCGCCCTTTTCGCCGCTCAAACCATATAGATAGCCGTCACCTCCAGCGAGCAACACCTGAAGCCTGCCGCCGACCATCGCGGCCGTCGGGCTTGACCACTGGCCGCGCATGATCGACGCGGCTGGGACTGTGTAGCTCCAGACGACCTTGCCGGTTTTCTTGTTAACGGCAACGAGAGCCGGAGCCTCGTTTGGACATTTGCCGTTACCGATGTCCACGCCGTGACCGGT
>RGDT01000206.1 GCA_009918525.1 Planctomycetia bacterium | reverse complement strand
CGGCTTCAATCCTTTGGATTCCAGTTTGGCCAGGACAAAGCGATCCACGTCGCTGTCAGCCCAGTGGGTGTCTTTCACCGTCGGAACGGTCGGACGGGACAGCGGTTGCCACGCCCAATGCTCCTTGCGAGTTTTTTCGTAGCGGGCGTCAGGCTTGGATGGCACCGCGACACGCACTTCGGGCCACGCCGCACCGTCCTTGACCCACTTCGTCAGATCAGAGATTTGCTCATCGCTGAGTTTTTGCTTGGGAGGCATCTTGAGCTTTTCATCCCCGTGTGACAGAGCCGTAATGAGCAGGCTCTTTTCCGGGTGTCCCGGCACGATGGCGGGTCCACTGTTACCACCGGTAATCAGACCGTTGCGGTCGTCAACACGCAAGCCGCCGCGCGAGTTGGTATCGGCGGAATGGCAGTTGTTACAGGCTTTTACGAGGACCGGACGAACTTTCTTCTCGAAAAAGGCAATCGCCTCGGCTGAAGGTTTTTCCGGCGAAGCCGAGAAAAGCAGAATCAAGGGAAAGAAGCTCATGCGTAAATCCTCGTTAAGATCCGATACATGATCATGACGACAATCTTAATAGACTATCGGTGGGTTGAAAGCCCAAACTCCGGAATAAACCCTATTCATGGTGTGACAGTGTCAAGTGCGAACCCATTCAAGCGTCTAAGATGACAGAGTAATTTTACGGAAAGATAGAACTCATGCCTCTCTATTCTTCTTTCGGTCGATTTTCTCTTCGCCTTGCAATGCTGGTCCTCGTCGCGCTGGTCGGTTTGTCAGCTTATTTCCTGGAAGTGTCGGCTCCTTTGTATTTGTTGATTTTGCTGCTCGGCTTGGACCTCGCCGCCACTTGGTGGGTCCAACGTCTGGCCTTCCCCCCATACTCACCATTTCCTGAGTCGGGGGCCAAATCCCCCGGACATTCTCCCTCGCCGCTCGAAACTCTCTTGGCCGCTGCCGCTGATCTTGCTGTTTTCGCTACCGATGACAACGGCCTTATCACTTTCTTCAACGCCGGGGCGGAACGGATGTTCGGCTATCGTGCGGAGGACACACTCGGGCAGCCGATCGCGAGACTAACGTCATCACCCGACGACTCGCGTCGTCATTTCCCCGCTGCCCAACTCCCTCCAGCAAAAAAAGACTGGAGGGAAGAGTTCGAGGCGAGGCGCGAAAAAGTTCGTGCGGAAATTCTCGACCAAACAGACGACCTATTCATTCGCCAAGACGGCGCACTCATCGTCGCGCGAACGTTGGCAACCGGTATTCGCGGTCGTGATGGAACCCTCTGCGGGGTGTTGTTTCTGGTCCAAAACATCACCGAACGGTATTCAGAACGCGAACGCCTCAAGCTGATGATGGAAGCCGCCCGTATCGGATATTGGGATCTCGACGTTCCGACGGATGGGGCGACGTGGTCGGATAATCTTCCCGCGATCATGGGCTTACCCCCAGGCGCAATGCTGGGACGGGCTATGTGGCGAACCGTGGTGCCGCCTCAACAAGTCGGTGCTATCGAAGCCGAATGGGCTAAAGCACTGGCCGACCCGACATGCAGCCGTAAACGGGTCGTTTATCAGCTCCACCCGGTAAGCGGTGGGCGTTGGGTTGAAGATTCGGCCACCATCGTCCGCGATGGTCAAGGGCAGGCCATCCGCATTGTCGGGACGATGATGGACGTTACCGAGCGCGTTTCAACATCGCAAGCTCTGGAGCGAGCCAGAGACGACGCCCAACGAGCCAACGAAGCCAAGAGCTTTTTTCTCGCGACGATCAGTCACGAAATCCGTACCGCCCTCGGCGGCGTGATCGGGATGGCCGAAGCGATGTCTCGTTCGCCGCTCGACGAACTCCAGCGCGAGCAGATGACTACCCTGACCCGGTCGGCTGAGGGACTCCTCAACTTGGTCAACGATTTGCTCGACCTGTCGAAAATCGAAGCCGGTAAGCTAGAGCTAGAACAGATACCGTTCTCGCTCGGCAAGTTAATCAACGAAGTAATGGCGATGACCACGCCGTCGCCTTCAGTCGGGCTGACCATTCGCCACGAGATTGCGCCAAATGTTCCGACTGTGGTGCGAGGCGATCCCAATCGGTTACGGCAAGTGCTGCTGAATCTGTTGTCCAACGCAGTGAAATTCACCCAGCGGGGCGAGGTGAGTCTGTCCGTCGAGACGGATGGGGGCGAGCGGGGTGTGTCAACGCCCCGATTCACGTTTGTGCGTTTCACCGTGCGCGATACCGGCATCGGTATCGCGCCAGAGCAACAAGAGCGCATCTTCGAGCCGTTCAGCCAGGCCAACCGTTCGACGGCACGAACGCACGGTGGGACTGGGTTAGGACTGGCGATTTCCGCGAAGATTATCGAACGAATGGGCGGTCGTCTGGAAGTACGCAGTACGCTGGGCGTCGGCAGCCAATTTTTCTTTTGTTTGCCGTTACCCCCTGCCTCGCTCGCGGTCGTTGCGGAAACTCCCCAAACTCTGAACGTCTTGGAGCTACTGGGACGGCCGCTGCATGTTTTGGTGATCGAGGATAACCCGGTGAATCAGATGGTATTGACGATGCTACTTCGTCAACTAGGCTGCACCAGTGAAATCGCGGAGCAAGGCTCGCAGGGATTAACGAAACGACAGAACGGCCGGTTCGATGTGGTGTTGATGGACCTTCAGTTGCCCGATATGGACGGAGTGCGAACAGCACGCTTGATGCGGCAGGCCGAAGGCGACGGTCCACGAGTGCCGATTGTGGCATGTACGGCCAATGCGATGGAAACGGAACGCAGTCGCTGCCTTGCGGCTGGGATGGATGACTATCTAACCAAGCCCGTCCGTTCCGGCGATTTATTCGGCGTGTTTCGTCGGTTGTTCGGCAGTGATCGCCCGACGCCGACGAATGGTCCGGAGCTTCCCGTGTGGCGAGAGCGACTGGTCGCGATGGGATTCGACGCCGAGGGAATTGCTAGGCTGACGCGAACCTTCCGCGAGACGGTGCCGGAGCGTCTGGCCGTGTTGCGACAAGCGATAGAGCAACGCGATACCCAGACAGTAAAACGGACGGTCCACGCCCTTAAGGGTTCGTTGGGCGTCTTCGGAGCCAAGCAAGCGGTCGAGATAGCCGAGAGGCTGTATACGCTCGCCCAGGCGGAGGACTGGCGAATGGATGAAGACCGGCACCACCTTGAGTCGCTGACACAATATTTATTGTCGGCTTTGGATCGCGGGTGAAGCCGGGGCGAGCGGGGACATGTCAACGCCCCGGTAAAGACGGCTCGGAGTGCGTTAGCGGCTTTGGTTACGCTCGCGGCACAGGTTGACACGTTGGCCGAACCATCCATTCGATTTTTTTCCGAGCCGCACGCGAAGGAACCGCCTAATCATAAATTATCTGTCCCAAGGCGGTAATAACTGAGGAGACCGAATAGATGATCCGACACCTAACGACAGCGTTTGTTCTGGGAGTATGCACGATGGTCCAGGCGGAAGAGACGAAGAAAGTACCCGCAGCCCTTAACTTTAAGATGAAGGGCATCGACGGCAAAGAGGTTGACCTCGCTGCGTTCCAAGGCAAAGTGGTGATGTTCGTCAACGTCGCCAGCGAGTGCGGCCTGACTGGACAATACAAGGGCCTCCAAGCGATCTACGAGAAATACGGCAAAGAAGGACTTGTGATTGTCGGCGTTCCGGCGAATGAGTTTGGGGCCCAAGAGCCGGGAACGGACGCCCAGATCAAGGAGTTCTGCACAAAGAACTACAAGGTCACGTTCCCGATGATGTCGAAAGTAGCCGTCAAAGGAGCGAAAATCTGCCCACTTTATGACTATCTGACCACGAAGACCGAGAAGCAATTACAGGGGCCGATTGACTGGAACTTCGCCAAGTTCGTTGTCGGTCGCAATGGCGAAGTCGTGGCCCGTTTCAAGGCATCGGTCGATCCCGAGGACGCCAAGGTTGTCGAAACGATTGAGACAGAGCTAAAGAAAAAGTAAGCGCGAGCGGGGTGTGTCAACATCCCGACTCAACGGCGATGGCGAGCGGGGTGTGTCAACACCCCGATTCACTCACGCCAGTAATTTCTTGAGCTTCTCAATGGCCACCGGCACGGCTTCACGCGGGTCTTCCTTTGCTTCGTACTCTAACGCGACATATCCGCGATAATCCGCCTTCCGCAAGATGTCGATGAGCCGAGGCAGGTCGGCGTCCTCGCGTTTGCCGCCGGGAAATATCTCGGTCTTCAATTGTACACTGACAGCGTACATCGCGATCTTCGCCAGATCAGCGTACGGGTCGGGCGTGCGGAAATTGCCTGTGTCCAGATTCACGCCGTACCATTCGCTCTTGATTGGTTTGATCAACGCGAGCAACTGATCGGCCGTCGCTGTAATGCCGCCGTGATTTTCCATGGCGAGCTTGATCTTATGCTTGGCCGCGTGTTCGACCGCCTTGGCGACGGCGTCGAGCGTTCGTTTGACGGCGTCGGCCTCGGTATCACCTTTTTTCACAGTTCCGGCAAAAATGCGCATCGTCTTACCGCCCAGAAGGGCCGTGCGTTCGGTCCAGCGTTTGACCATGTCGAGTTGTTCGCCGCGTTTGCTATCGTCGGGCCAGCAAAAATCGTTACCGACTGCCGTACCGCTGACGGCCATGCCGTGCTTGGCCACCCGGGCTTTGATGGTCTTGAGGTAGTCGTCGGTCGTCTCGCGGAAGTAATAGGCGGTCAGTTCGACGGCCGGTAGTTTGAGACGAGCGGCCTCGTCGATGAAGTCTTCGAGAGTCATGGTCGGCTTTTTCTTGGACCGCAGGCTGAGATGGCGTTCATAGCTGTAGGCGGCGAGACTGAGTTCAAGCTTTGCTTTGCCGGGACGAGCCGACAAAGAGGAAGCGGCGAGAGCGGAGAGCAGAAAGACGCGGCGATCCATGATAGAGATACTCCGTGGAAAAAAGATAACTTCTTGCGATTTAGTGCTGGAGAGGGGATGTCTCTCCGGTACGCATCGTCAGAGCCGAAAGCCCGGCGGGGTGTGTCAACCGGGGGGTTGACACACCCCGCTCGCCCGGTGATTGTTGCTACAACCGGCTTATGTGAATAGCATAATAACACGCGAACCATCTGGGCCGCAGGTTCAACCGATCATGAGCACTCCTACCCCTAGCCATTTACCGCCCCTGACGGAAGTGCTGCAACGGCTCGAACAACTCGTTCGTGCCCATCCGGCGGCTCGGCTACTGGTGGACATGGCGCACGATGCCGTCCAGGAAGCGGCTCATCAGCAAGAAGCCCAGTTGGCGGCTGTGCGTCGTCTGCGTGGTTGTCGCGACCGCCTACGCCGCCACTACACGCGACTACTGGACACGTTGGCTAGCTCGCCGACGACTCCCCGGCTGTACGACGGCATCACGGCGGCGGCGGCTCAGGAAACGTATCGGCAGTTGCGGAATGAATGTTATCCATCCGTTTCGCGTCATCTTCGTGAGGTGGTCGGGCGAGGCGAGCCGCGTTCCTTTCAGGTGATGCTGGTCAAACGCGTGATGCTGCGGGGCCAACGGGCCTTGATGCGGACCTTGGTCAGTAAGCCCGAAGCGGACGCGGCGGCCCTATGCGAACGCTTGGGGAAATATACTCTGGAGAAGCTGTTGAAATACCTAGGGCGACGTGCAAAACATCGCGCCCGAAACGAAACACGAGAAATACTGAACAAGCTGATTAACCGGTCGCTGTCCCTGATCGATGGACTGTTGCGGCGTACTCCTTGGTCGCTGGACGACACGCCAATGACGAAACCGCCGGGCCGATTATACTGGCCGGAAATAGGTCAAGAGGTGAACACGACGGACCATGAACGAATATCCGTCCAGGAGAAAGGCCAGCCTCAGATCGTGCGTGCGGTGCTTTTTCCAGGGCTACGGTCGTTGGGATTGGTGCCGATGGTACTGGATCGCGCCGTCGTCGTGACTGGCAAGGGGTGATCGGCACTGCAAACTGGGGCCTTCACTCACGTTTCAGGCTCTGATGATTCTGTTTTCCCCGACAAACTCGCTTTTACCGGGGCGTTGTCATGCTCCGCTCGCCTTGGCTGTTACTTCTTTACCTTGATCATCCCCAGTAGTTGGTCGCAAAACACTGGAGCTGAAAGATGGTCCCTGGCGGTGATGACCCGGCCATCGACGATGATTTCGCGATCCTGGTATTTCGCTCCGTATTTTTCCAGGAATGGGCGAGCTTTGGAGAAACCAGCCGCAGTTCTGTCCTTTAACACGTCGGCGCTTGCCAGAACAGCCACACCCAAACACATTCCAGCAACGACTTTGCCTTGATCGAGCATCCGTTGACTGAAGTTACGGGCTATAAACTGATGCGGTGGACGGAAAGTATATTCCATACGCGGGCTACCGGTAAATATCACCGCATCATAATCGGTGGCTACGGCCTCATGTAAAAGCACCGAAGGTTTGACAGGTTCGCCGCCCAATGCCGGTTCGGCCGCACTTAACGTCGATGAAGCGATAACAAGCTCAGCGCGACCGGCTAGACAATCGCGAATGGAGGCATAGTCTGGATACCAGAACTCGCGATGGGGTAACACCAGCAAGACTCTCGGCAGGCGAGTCGGTTGCGGAGGCATCGCTAAGGCCTGAAGGCTGCGAGAGTCCCGAGGTGGTTGCATCGGCCGGCTTGCAAAAAGAAGCCCCAGCCCGACAGCTAACGCGAAAACACCCAGCAACACACCAACGGCCAAAAGGATCGGACGACGTTTCGGCCTCTTGGGCAAGGTTTGTTTTCGAGGACTAGGAGGGGGCGTCGGCATATCCACTTGCGTGATGCTGTCCGACGAACGCGAATCCAAGGATTTTAACAAGACCGACAATGCCTTTGCTACTTCGCCGGGAGTCTGGAAGCGGTCGGCGGGCTTCTTGGCCATCATCCGCTGGACGATGGCGTGCAACTCGGGCGAGACCTCGGGGCATAGTTTCGCTAGGGAAACGGGCTGATCCTGAACGTGCGATAGTGCTTTGTCGATGGCTGACCCCTCTGGGAAGGGAGGTCGGCCCGTCAGGGAATAATAAAGGGTGCATCCCAGCGAATAAATGTCCGCACGAATATCCACGCGATGACTGTCGTCCACTTGTTCCGGGGCGATATAGTCCGGTGTGCCCAGCACGGTCCCCAACACCGTCAACGGCTGGCTGCTCGATGGGGCAGAGGCGACTCCTTCCGCTAAGCGAGCGAGGCCGAAATCGAGTATTTTGACTTGTCCACGACGAGGCACCATAAGGTTCGCGGGCTTGATGTCGCGGTGAAC
>RGDT01000205.1 GCA_009918525.1 Planctomycetia bacterium | reverse complement strand
ACATCGAGCGGGGCACGTCAGTTTCCCCGTGTGGCCTCCTTGAGGATCTTGTTGTCCAGGCTCAGTTCAGCCACGAGCTGCTTGAGACGTTCGTTCTCCTTCTCCAGGTCTTTGAGTCGTCGTACGTCGTTGGCCTTCATGGAGCCGTACTGGTTCTACCAGCGGTGCAAGGTCGTCTCGCCGATACCCAGAGTGCGGCACATCTCCTCGATGCTCTTGCCCTCGGCCTGGCCGGCCTCCACTTGCCGTAACAGGCGAACGATCTGTTCTGTCGAATACGTCTTGGTCTTCATGGTCGTCCTTTCTGCCCTCATCGGGCCTCTGGAACTTCCATAACACCTGGATCAACTTTCGGGTAGCACTCCACACTTGCCTGAGCCGAGATCAGCATACCACGCTCCTTTCATGTAGTCGGCAGGCATGATCTGGCGCATACCATAGAGTACCTCGCGAGCAGCGGTGAAATTGGTGACCGGTCGATTGGTTTTCTCGGTAATCGCTTTGCAAAGATCGTTTAGCCCGGTGGCCCCATCGAGGCTTGCGGCTGTGGCGATGTGAATATTATGGGTAGGGATACTCAGTTCGCTACAAGCCATTTCAAAAAGACGTTTGACCTCGGTGGCGGTTTTCGAGATGTCGGTTTCATGAAGTTTGCCCGTTTCAGCTAAGCTCGTACCCAGAGGGATAGTCACCGTTTTTTCGTAATGCACTCGGAGGTCGAGTTGCTTCCAAGGTGTTGGCTCAACCGTAATCATCACCATTCGACACCCACGGTGTCCAATCTCGATTCCCACGGCCTGATTTGGTTTGACTGGGTTGGCAGCGGAGACGGAGCCAGAAAGGAGCATGACTCCAGCGACCGCAAACGCTGCTTGATAGAATTGTCGCATCAGAAATCTCCCAAGAGAATGCGCCACAAAAGGGCACAGAACGGGGGCTGATCACACCAGATCAGCTCTGCCCCTTCGTTAAGTGCATAACGAAAAAAACAATCGAGATGACACTGGATTTGAAAAAATGCGCGAATTTCGATAACTGGGTGCCAAATCAGTCATTCACGTCGTTGCATGATCCTAGATTGTGCGATAAGACTGCGATAACCATGTGAATTGATTCGGGAAGCGTTGGCTAGCACCTTCCAGGCAAATAATGTTATTGACGTTTGAAAGATTCTGATTGGTATCTGCCTGAACCCTTGAGGAAACCAGTGTGTCCATCTTTCATGATCACTACGTTGTTACTATATTCCATGGGCAAGACGCTGATGAGGTTGTTTGTTTGGGAAGCAAAGCCGACAACCAAGCCGATCGCCTTAAAATGATTGGGTTGATCGGCTGAAAGCGGACAAATCAAAGAACAACTGCAGAGCGTTCGGCCTTGTTCTAGGTCCAAGGTTGAACATGATTCGCCGGCAGGGTAGGACCAATCGCACGCCTGTACTGTTGCTTCTCATGCTTTTAACGGACCTCGATGTCATCTAACCATTCGGAGACCCGGTCATGACAAAAAAATCTGATGAAATCGATGTACTGAAATTCAATCACATTCTTCAATGGCCGATGCTGCTGGGGCGACGAGGCAAGGCGAAAAGCGATAGCGACAAGTTTGCTGAAGTGATCAAGGCGACTGGCTGGAACGAGCAATATAAACCGCTCAATTATGCAGAGTTTGTTTACTTTCATCCTTTCGTTCGCGATTTTCTTTTCGGCAAAGCGAAAGAAACGCAGACGATTCGCGCCATCAAGCGGTTTATCCGTGAGGACATCAAGACCGTCCAGGTGCAATATGGTTTTTCCAAATCTGACAACAATCAAAAAACAACTATATACGAAGTCGGTCCCGAGATAACTCTCGCGGTAAAAAGGATGGAAGTGCTGTTGATCGCTGAACGTGTACTTATGTTGGTTGTCGAGGTCAGCAATGAAGATCTTTCGATGCAGCGGTTTACGCTAAAACTTGACCAGGTGCTGCGGCTACAAAATAGCTTGCGCCAGGTGTTTCCGCCGTACTTCAACGAACAAGGGCATCAAGGTGATACGTTGGCCTCACTAAAATGGAGTAGCATTGCTCCAAGTCTAGTTCGCTTCCAGTTGAATAAGGGGCCAGAGAACTTTCAAGAATGGGTGCGAGAAGAGAACGAACCGCCGATGTTCGATCACTGGCAAGTTTTGTTCGGTGACAGAATACGTCTGCACGCCGCGCGAACCCCGTCAGAATTGTCGCTGGAGCAAATCATTGATAACCGTATCCCGGCCATGAGTTTCATTGTTGTCGAAGATCCCAACGAGATTAGCCAGGACGACCTCGACCGGTTACCGGCGTTTGATCCGCCAGGATTAGACTATGCTCCGCAGTTCCGCGACAGACACCGGGAGCGTTTTCGTTACGACCGTTTCGCACACTTGGGTACAATCTACTATTGCAACGGTACCAGTTTTGCGATACTTTGCGGGGAGAGCGTACCCAATTATCTGCTGATGCACTTTCAGTGTCACTATGCCAATTTCGGACTGTTGGCACATTACCAACATGCCGCCCTGCTACACTTCAAGGACGAGCTGACCACCCTATCCGCTGATTTGAATCAATCGACGACCAACCCGAAGTGGCAGCAAGACGCCCGCACGCTGCTGATCGACCTACTCGAATTTCGCACGCGATCCTATTTCACAGAGGTCAGCAATCAAATTCAAGGCCGGGACCTGTTCGCCTTATACACAGGGCACCTGGAGACGGCCCAACTGTTCGCAGAGGTAACGAACACAGCGGACCACATCTACGAGATGTTGGAAGACCAAGTAGGCCGAGACGGAACGGCAGCACAAACGAAACTAGCCAACGCCGCTCAACTTGGCCTATCGATCACAATCGGGGTAGGCGTTGCTTCTGCCATCCTGACATCAGGACAACTTTTCCCCAAGCCAGAATCGGCAACATTTTGTTGGGAATGGCTAATTTTCGCAGGGACATTATTTCTTGCCTTACTCTTAGGTGGTTTATCTGGGTACATTTTTGATTGCTGGACTAAGAACAAGCTAGGCGAACAAAAGCAAGTATAGACTAATAGCGAGAACCCTGATCGCTGTGCTTCTACGACTCTTCACGACCAAGCGTCTCCATGCTGGCCGTTGTGGTGTGCTATCATTTTTGCCTTGTTCGGGTAAGTCTGCGTTGCGATATCAGTTGATTGTACCATGAACGAACCCGACTCGGCAGATAATAATTCGATACCAAATCCCACAAAAAGTAACCGAGACGTGGCTCGGCCCTTGCCTCTTGTTCAGCCGGTTCGTAAAATACCTTGATAGGATAAAAGATCGCTAATCTTGCGGGATGGTCCCCATAAATTTTTCCTATCCTGTCTCCATCGATTCACTGGTCATTCCACAAATTGACATTTGAGAGTCGCCACTATGCCCGAATTCTTCCTTCGTGTTGAGGCCGTAAACCTCGGCAACACTATTTTGGATACGGACAACATCAGCACTCGGCGCGGCGGCGGCCTGATGCTCCTCAATAGTGTTGCTCTTCTTCAGAAAAATTTGCCGGTATCCCACGGCAATCGCCTCATTCCCATCGCTACTGGTGCGTCTATCGGGTTGTTTCAATTCACAGCAACCGATAATGTTGACGCCGAGAACCTGCGTAAAACCGTCGAATCTCAACTGCGCGACAATAAAGGCGATATTCCCCTGCATCACGCTACCTTTGTCGTCGATGTCGTACCCGTTGACTCTTCTCCGGATCAAGCTCACCAACTGGCGATTGCGGCCAATCGTTGGCGGCAAATGCAGTCCATGTCCCTGTCTCTGTCCGATCTTTTCAACACCAAAGCGCTCGGCCCCTGTTTCTACGACCGCAGCCGCCCCGGCACTCATTTGAATGTTAAATTGCCGGGTAACAAAACCGAAAATCTATCTGATTCTGTGTATCTTCGTCGTAAATATGGACGCACTGCACGCCAGGAGTTTTATCACGAAGAAATCCCCGAATTCCCAAAGGATGTCCATTTCACAGATGATCTAGGCGAACTGAGCGACGCGACCAATCTTAACCGTGAGCAGGCTCCCACCGACACTCGCGGCAAATTAGCTTTGATTTACCTTGACGGCAACCAATTCGGCAGTCACGGCCGTGACAAATGGAAAACGCATAGTGCTGTGGAAAATTTTCGCAATTGGTCGAAGGCCCTTCGTCGCCATCACCGTGAGCTCTTGAAAAACCTGCTCGCTCGTGCCCAAGTGGACCCGGCATGGCAGACTGGCAATAATAGGCTTATTCGGCTGGAAACGCTACTCTGGGGAGGTGACGAGATTATCTGGGTCGTCCCTGCCTGGAAAGGTTGGGAGGTCGTTCGCTGGTTTTTGGGTCAGCCACACATCGTCGAGGGCAAGGAACTCACCTATGGGTGTGGCCTGGTATTTTGCCACGCGAACGCTCCGATCGTCAGCATTGATGCGCTGGCTCATGACCTCGCTGACTCTGCCAAAAAAGAGGCCGCGAAAAGCCACGTTGCTTATGAAGTTCTTGAGTCTTACGACAACGATGGCGGCAATTTCGACTCGTTCTATCGCCGCTGGATGCCGCCCGGTGAGCCGCAGCAACATTTGCTCCTGACTGGTGCACAGCTTCAGGCCATCGAAGAGCCTCTCCGAACCATCGCCCTCAGTGATGATTTCCCGATGCGTCAATTGTACATGCTCGTTCACGCATGGCGGCAAAAGCAGGATATCAACCCGCATAAGGAACGCCTGGAATCCAGTGATGCGGGATGTGCTGTATCTAGGTTACGAGAATCCATTGGTCATGACGGAGCGTGGTTGCACTTGTTACAGATGTTGCCATACGTTCCTACCCATGAATAATTTCCTTCTAAAGAGCCGATCATGAAGCTCCTGTACCGCCTCGATATCAAGCTGACTTTGCTCGGCCCCATTCTGACGCGCGGCTCCATCGGCCCGCCCGGCATTGACGCTGCCGTGGCCCGCGATGCTGCTGGTCAGGTGATGTTGCCTTTCTCGCTGGTTAAGGGCAAGGTTCTTGATGCGCTGAAAGAACTTTTTCCAACGGACCCGCGTATCGGTCAATGGCTGGGAAGCCCCAGCTCCGAGGGTAGTTACGATCCTGATCGGGGGCGACTCCATTTCAGCGATTTTGCTACGACGCAGAATGGCTGTGCCGAGGACAAGGTCATCGAACGTATCGAACTCGATGACGCTACCGGCTCCACGACCGAACGAATGTTGGCGATGATCGAATCCCCGTTTGCCTACGGCGAAGAAGTCGTATTTACCGGCAACGTGGAGTTCGCTGCCGACCCTCGCGAAGCGGACACGATCCGCAACATGATCGAGCAAGCTCTGCGGTGGGTGCCTGCGTTCGGGGCGATGCGGTCGGTAGGCTTCGGCCGGACGAAGAATGTCGAGGTTAAGCTGGTCAAGTGCGTGGAGCGTTGCAGCGGAGTACCAACCAACGGCGAACGGCTGCGAGTCCGGCTCAAACTCGACCGCCCGTTCTGCGTTGGAGGACGCAACCACGCACTCAATCATTTCGACTCGCTCCGGACGCTCTCTGGCGCGGTCCTCAAGGGAGCCTGCGCCAGGCTTCTGTTGGAGCGATGCGGCCGTAGCGGTGTGGCGGTCGATAACTCGTTACCCGCGCCTTGGGACCAAATGGGTAGCGTATTCGACGTAATCCGTTTCAGCGAAGCACGCCCCGCCAATTTGGACGGGCCCCGTCCCATTGAACCACCCTTGTCGCAAGTGCTGGGTGAAAAAGGCGGAACGCGTCACGATGTTGCCCTATGGTCCGAGCCACGTCTGATAAACGGTAATGCACCTGCCTTTGACATCGACTGGAAGCGCGAAGACTTTGAAAGATGTCGCAAAGATTTTCACTGGCCCGATGTGTCCACCGAACGCCGTACCCGCACGGCTATCAACGAAGAAACCGGCCGTGCCAAGGACGAACAACTGTTCTCCTACGGGCTGATCCGTCCGGGAGATCTCGTCTGGCTAGGTGAAATCGACTTGGTCGAAGTTCCGCAACAGCAGCGAGGTGAGATCCGCAAAAGGCTGCAGGAACTGCTGACGTTTGGACTACCCGGCATCGGCAAGACGAACGCCACGGCGTCCATCGAGTGGTTGCCTGCCGAGAAGATGGAGCCAGTCCAGAAACGCGATAACCACGTGATAACTCTCCAGACCGAAGCTTTATTGACCGATCCAGGGACACTCACCGGGCCAGACCAGTTAGAAGCAGCATATCGTGAGTATTGGGCGGAGGTGTCTAAGAAAAGCCTAAAGTTAGTGCGTTTCTTCGCGCGGCAGGAATTGCGTGGCGGCAAGTTTCTGGGTAGAAGTTCGGCATCCAGCAAGTACGAGCCGTTTCTTGTCACGTCGCGCGGCAGTGTTTTCGTACTGGAGCGGACCGGCCACGGCGACCCGCTTGAGCACCTCAGTTACTGGCGCGAGCACGGTTTGCCGGTGGCGAATTGGGTGGCGAATCGCTACAGCGGCAGCGGTCCACTATGGAGACGATGCCCGTTTTTGCCTCACGTCGGCTATGGTGAGGTATTGATTGATCACAAATGTCATTTTGAATCGCTCTCGAATGAGGCCCAAAAATGAAACACAAGCGCTGGAAGATCACTGGAACCTTTACCCTGCTTTCGCCGCTCCACGTCGGCTCCGGGGCAGTACGGACTGATCGTCTCCCTGAAAAAAACGGGGTAAGGTGTGAAGTGCAAAGCGTCGTCGTTGGAGTTGTTGATAAAGCTCAGCGACCATGCCTGCCGGGGTCCGCGTTGAAGGGCGTACTACGCTCCTGGGCGGAAGCGTTCTATCCCGGATCGAATGCGGTCATCGAGCGTATTTTCGGCACGCCGGACGCATCCGCTGCCAACGCCCACGCCGGCTGGGCGGACTTTCTCAATCTTTTCGCCGAAATTCCGGCATCGGACCAAGCCGGTCGATTCTCCAAGTATGTTCCGTACTGGGACAACAGTCGGGTTACGGGGGTCTACAGCAACGTATGCTTGAATCGCGAGCATGGGGTCGCTCAAGAGAACAAACTATTTTTCCAAGAGTTCGTCCCCGAAGGAGTCCGCTTCCCGGTGCAGATCGAGGCCACGCGTCTGAGCGATAGCGAAATCACGTTATTATTGGCCGTCCTGGAGCACGGGGCGAACCATCCGACGCATCCGTATCAATTTGGTGCAAACTCTGCTGACGGTTGGGGACGCGTGGAGTGGAAACTCGGTCTCGTCCAGTATTGCGTCTCGAAGCCCACCACAGTGAGCGGTGTTGGGTTTGACTGTT
>RGDT01000204.1 GCA_009918525.1 Planctomycetia bacterium | reverse complement strand
CAAGTACCGCGACAATATCCGTCGTGCTTGCGATTGGCTGATGGATCGTCAGCAGCCCAACGGCCTGATTGGCGTTCCCGCTAGTGCCTCGGAAGGTGGTCGTTATATGTACGGCCACGGTTTCGCGGTGATGTTTTTGGCCTGCATCGTGGGAGAAGAAGAAAACCCGCGCCGTCGTGAAAAACTCATTCAGGTGCTGGAGAAAGCTGCGAAGTACACCCGTGATGCACAGACCAACCGTGGCGGGTGGGGCTATCTGTCGGCAAAGGACGGTAGCAATTTCGACGAGGGATCGGTGACGATCACCCAGATGCAGGGACTTCGAGCCGCACGCAACGCCGGAGTTATCGTTCCTAATGAGGCCATTAAGGCCGGTGTGGACTATCTACGGCAGTCAACTAACGATCAAGGCGGCGTGCAATACAGCCTTGCCTTCGGAGGCGGTGGCCGCGGCGACGGTCGTCCGGCCCTAACGGCGGCGGCGATCTGCTGCGGATTCAGTGCGGGCGAGTATCAGGGCGACTTAGTCAAGAAATGGCTCAAGTTTTGCCAAAACCATCTCAACACCCCTGGAGATGGCCGGCGCATGGGCCATGATGAGTATACGCATTACTATTACGCCCAGGTGGTCTATGTGCTAGGTGACGATCGTTACAAGAAGCTATTCCCCGACGCCAAGTCGGACGAGTTGTTGACGTGGAGTAAGTATCGCAAGTCGTTCTTTGACGAGTGCAAACGAGCCCAAAGTAGTGATGGTAGCTGGAGCGCGGATAGTTGGACGGCACGAATGGTCGGGCCGATCTACGTCACCGCCTGCTATCTCACCATCATGCAACTGGACAAGGCAGCGCTGCCGATCTACCAGCGGTGATTGATGAAGTCGATGACTCGCATTATCGGCTTTATGATCCGCTGAGTGCCGCATTCGTTGTCGAAGTTAATGAACTATTAAACCTTCAGCCCTACAAGGGACACCATGACGAACGCCAAGACGGAATTAACCGACGATCTCCGAAGCGATGACCTGGAGTCGGTCAAGAAACTGAAAAGCGCCTTTTTGAGCATCAAGGAGCAGTTAGGCCGTATCATCGTCGGCCAGACGGAGGTCATCGAGGAATTGCTGATCACGCTGTTTGCCCGAGGCCACTGCATGTTGGAAGGTGTGCCGGGTCTGGCGAAGACGTTAATGATTAGCACGCTGGCGCAGTCGTTGTCGTTGAAGTTCAATCGTATCCAGTTCACGCCAGACTTGATGCCATCGGATATCACCGGTACGGAGGTGATTGAGGAAAACCGGTCGACCGGTGGGCGTGAATTTAAGTTCATCCCAGGTCCATTGTTCGCCAACATGATTCTCGCGGACGAAATCAACCGCACGCCGCCCAAAACGCAAGCTGCTTTGCTCGAAGCCATGCAGGAACGGCAAGTGACGGTCGGTCGCGTGAGGCACCGATTAGAAGCGCCGTTCTTCGTGCTGGCAACACAAAACCCCATTGAACAAGAAGGTACGTACCCGTTGCCTGAAGCGCAGCAGGATCGCTTCATGTTCAAGGTGTTCGTGAAGTATCCCAAATTCAACGACGAGTTCGAGATCGCACGACGAACCACTTCGGCGGCGGTTGCTGAGGTCAAGCCGGTACTGAACGGCGAGCAAATCATCGAGTTACAAAACCTAGTCCGTCGTGTACCAGTAACGGACAGCATCATCCGTTACACGCTGGCACTGGTGCGTCAGACGCGCATTGGTGAGCCGGGCGTACCACGATTCGTTCGGGACTGGTTGAGCTGGGGAGCTGGTCCGCGGGCAGTGCAAAACCTTATCCTGGGAGCCAAAGCGCGGGCATTGCTCTATGGCCGGGTTCACGTGATGCACGACGACATTAAGGAACTGGCGTTCCCTGTGTTGCGGCATCGTATCTTGACAAACTTCACTGCGGCGTCCGAAGGAATCAATTCCGACACGGTGATCAAGAAACTGCTCGAAGAGACACCGATAGACGACGACGCGCTGGCTAAAGACGAGCGGTTCAAGAAGATCTTTGCATCGTGATGACGGCTAACCCGAAGATGCCGATTGGAACCGACGACGTAAGCCGTCAGGGTAAATGAATTGAACCCGACGACCCGCGTTATCGGTTCCCC
Source organism: Planctomycetia bacterium (assembly GCA_009918525.1). Classification (GTDB taxonomy): domain Bacteria; phylum Planctomycetota; class Planctomycetia; order Gemmatales; family Gemmataceae; genus RGDT01. The sequence continues at coordinate 5,178 of RGDT01000204.1, read as the reverse complement.
TACACCCTTGAGAATACACCGTGGCAACGAAGATCAAACCTGACGACCCGCGCCGCTTCCTCGACCCCAAAACGGTCGCGAAGATCAATAATCTCGATCTTCGCGCTAAACAGGTCGTTGAAGGGTTTATCTCAGGGATGCATAAATCGCCCGTTTTCGGCCATTCCATCGAGTTTAAGCAACATCGTGAATACACGATGGGCGACGATATTCGTCACCTCGACTATAAGGTATGGTCAAAAACCGATCGCTTTTACATCAAACAATATGAAGCAGAAACGAACCTGCGCTGTAATCTTGTCGTCGATGTCAGCGAATCAATGCACTACGGCAATGGGCCGCTGAACAAGTACAACTATGGATGCACGGCGGCGGCCTGTTTGGCGCACATGCTGCTACGACAACATGACTCGGCCGGTATCATTACGTTTGATGAGGCAGTGCGAAAAGTAATACCGGCGCGTGCCAGCATGTCGCACATGGACGCCATTCTCGACGCGATGCACACCAGCAAACCGCGAGAAAAGACTGATATTCTCAGCATTCTCCGCCGCGTGACGGAGAGTATCCCCGGTCGTGGGATGGTGGTTATTATTTCCGATCTGTTGGTGGACCGTGAGCCTTTCATCAAAGGATTGGAAATGTTATGCCAGAGGCGGCACGACATTTTGGTGTTCCACGTACTGGACACGGAAGAGCGGACATTTCCTTTCGTGGGGACGACCCGTTTCGAGGGCATGGAAGACATGCCTCATTTGCTATGCGATCCGCGAGCCTTGCGAGATGGATATCTCGAAGCTTTAGAAGAATATCTGGTTGAGGTACGACGCGGTTGTACGAGACTGGGCGTTGACTATCAACTCGTGTACACCGACGACTATCTCGATGCTATTTTGTCGAAATTCCTGCACTTCCGAGCGGACGTGCGGAACCGTTCGGCACGGGCACGCTAATGACCCCGGCTCAGGGGACTGACGTATCCCCATCGCCCCCTAAAGGCACTAACGTCCCCGATCTCCGATCTCCGATTGACCTTGAGGCTGCCGATGGAATTCTTCGCACATCCCTGGTACATGGCCGCCGGCGGCTTGCTCGTAAGCGCCCCGATCTTGATCCATTTGATCAACCGGATGCGCTTCAAGCGGGTCCGCTGGGCCGCGATGGAGTTTCTGCTGAAGTCGCAGAAACGCAACCGGCGGCGAATGATTATCGAACAACTCATCTTGCTCTTGTTGCGAATTTTGCTCGTGTTGTTGGCCGCGTTTTTGGTGGCACGGTTCCTCTATGGCGGGACAGGACCACGCGGAGCGACCCATGTCGTCATCGTTGACGACACCCTGAGCATGAACGACGCAGGTAAACAGGGCGAAGAGTCTAGCTCGGCCTTCAACACGGCCATCGTTCAAGTTAAGAAGGTCGCACGCAATGCCTCTAAGGCCGCATCGGCCCAATACATGCGTATCTTTTTGTTGAGTGAATTGGACAAATCGCCGATTTTCGATGCCCGTTTAGGCGATGGCTCGGAGCGTGAGATTGACGAGGCATTCGTCAAACGTGGTAATAAACCGACACTCCTGGCGGGTTCGCCGATGTCCGGGTTAGAGCGTGGGCAAAAGTATTTCTCGGACATGAAAAGCGATCAGGGGCAGAAGTTCATCCATCTTGTCAGCGATTTTCGCGACCGCGATTGGACGACGGGGCCCGATGCCGAAAAGGTCAGCGAAGTCTTACGTTCGATCCTCGACGCGGGCGTCAATCTCAATCTCATCGACACTGCGGCTCCTTCGCGAACACCCAACAGCAAAGTTGCCAATCATCACGACAACATTGCCATCGTCGATCTCAAGGCCGAATCACGGGTCGCGGTTGAAGATAGCGACATCGAGTTCACGGCAAGCGTGATGAACCTCGGTCAGGCCGAAGGCCGCACGTTCCTCAAAGTGTACATCAACGGGGAAGAGTCGCCTGGCAGCGATACGGTGCTGGAGAAGATCGCGCCCAACTCGAAGGTCGAGCACAAGTTCACGCTCCGCTTCAACAGCAAGCGTAAGGGAACAGAGATTAACCCGAAGGATGGTCCGGAAGAACGCGAACGGAAACGGCGTCTGGAACGCGAGTACAATGTGATACGTGTCGCACTTCAGCGAGAAGAGGTCGGGCTGAACGCTGACAACGTCCGCGACCTGGTTCTGGAAGTCCGCAAAAAGGTTCCGACCCTAGTCGTAGACGGCAATAAACCCGAAGGTCGCAGCGACGGCGGCGATATGTCTCATCTTGCCGCGTTCTATGCGGCTTCGGGTATATATGAAGTCGAAGAAAGACGACTGGAAGACTTGGCCAAGTCAGACCTCGACCTCTATCCCGGTGTCATTCTGCTCAACGTCGCCGAGTTACCGGAAGCAGCGATCAAGAAACTCCAGAGTTACGTCAACAACGGTGGTAGCGTGACGTGGTTCCTAGGCGAAGAGACGAAGGCGGACCACTTCAACACCGCGCTGTTTAATGCTGGGCTATTTCCCGTCTTGTTGGAAGATCGGCCCTATGACCCGTTCGCGGCTCAAGGTATTGCCGATCCGGAGCAACGCAAGAAACTACGCGATGCGGCTCGGCAGACCGATCCCAAGCCTAAGATTCTGTTCCCCGATGCGACAAATGTATTGGTTCAACGCCTCGCGCCGGCTCAGGGGTTGTTCCGCTACCTCGGTATCAACGTCTACTGGAAAGCCCGCGTTCGTTCCACATGGGATCCCGATGGCCGACAGACGAAGCCGCTCGTGGTACTGCCTAACACACAGTCGATGGACGTGTTCAAGGGCCGTGCCCTAAGCCTGATGGAGTCTGCCGCAGCCGCTGTGACCAAGCTGGCCGCGAAGGAAGAAGAGTACCGAAAATATCTACCGTTGATGGATGAATACAAGACACGGACGGTGCGAAACGCCATCGCAACGGGTGAGCTGTTCGCTCTGGCCGAGGCGCTCGATAGTCTGCTCAACAGTCAGCAGCAACTCAACGACAAACGCGAAGAAACACGCCCGAGCATGACCTCGTTATGGCAGCAAGTCGATCTGAAGCCGTTGGCCGACGAGATACGCGAATTCCGCGAGCGTGTGCTTTTCGGCGATCCGCTGGTTGTGTCGCGAACGGTCGGCAAGGGACGGGTGCTGGCGATGCTGACACCGGCTGGGACGAACCTACGAAAAGGCGTCGGCGAGGATGGAGTGCAGTGGAATAACTGGGGGGCCGGTGATCGAATCGTCTCCAACCTCTACCCGCTGTTCCTACTCGATGTTCATCGATTTATGATAAGCGAAGGGCAAGCGCCCAACCGTGTTCTGGGCGAAGAGACGACGTTCGCTGTCGATGCTGCTCGCTATATGCCCGATGTATCTTACACGTTCGAGCCTCAACCCGACGTGTCCGTGGCTGCTGCCAAGATCGAGCCGGAACGCGAAAAGGGCGTTATGGAAAAGCAGGAAAATCTGTTATCGTTCGCGCTCAAGGACGTGAAACGGCCAGGAGTCTTCCGCGTGACCCTGACACAACTAGGAGAAGGCCCCCTGGAGGATCGCCAAGAGACGCGTGCCTATGCGTATAACGTCGATGCGACCGCCGAAAGCGATCTCAAGCGAGCGGGCCGCGAGCGATTGCTGCCCGACTTGCCGCCGGGTGATGCGAAGCGGGGCAAACTTGCCCTCTTGACCCCTACGGAATCGTTTGACCAGTTCCAGGAGAAAACCCCGGATGCGTCGGAGTCTCCTTGGATATACCTGTTCTTTATCTTGATCCTGGTCGTCGAGCAGGCGATGGCCGTTCACCTCAGCTACCACCTCAAGGGGAACGAGAACGCACCGCCGGCGTCCTCACCACCGGTGGCAGCGTGATCGGGAGGACCGACCCATGAACGACAATATCACGACTCAGGAAAACACTGTCTTTCGTCGGCTGGAAGATCCCTTCCCCGGCCTCGGCTTTCAGTTACCCGATCTGGGCGAAATCGCCGGCGTGTTGATCCGCAACGGCGAAGGGATGTGGTTCGTCGTCCTGTTCGCGGTGCTGGCTCTGGCGTTGACCTATGTCGGATTTATGTATCGCAAAGACGCCAAGGGCGTTGGCCCGTGGTGGGCCTCGTTGTTGGGTACGCTGCGCGTGCTTGTCTATCTGATTCTGGGAGTCGTGTTTCTGTTGCCGAGCCGTCAGACGACGGTGACGACGGTGACGGAATCGAAAGTGATTCTGATGACCGACGTATCCGACAGTATGCAGGAGTCCGACGACATACCAACTGGACTGGCGACCGACAAGCGAGTCACGCGAATGGATCGCGTGATTGAGTTCCTGGCCAGTCGAAAGATCGATTTCGTTGCCGGACTGGAAAAGAAGAATCCGCTATTCGCGTATCGTTTCGGATCGCGACTTGACGAGGATTATCTCTATTTCGCTCGCGGGCAATCGCTGACACGTCAGGAACGCGAAAAACCCGAAGACGGGAAGTCCCGCTCCGATGGTCCGGCTTTTTCCGACGACTATTGGCGGGCTTGGCTCCATCCGCGCGGCCAAATGCCTGCCATTGGCGGCGACGAAGCGAGACGGCTTACCCTGCTGGGCGATGTGAATACCAAAATTGTCAAGGAAAAGGTCCCGGCTGGTACGAACATCGCCGATGCCATCCTAGCGGTCCTGAACAAAGAGGCCACGAGTCGCCTGCAAGGGGTGATCGTCATCACCGATGGCCGGAGCAATGAAGGATCCCCCTCGGCGTATCGAGAGTTGGAAAAGCGGTCGGCGGACTCGAAGATACCGATTTTTGTGGTAGGTGTAGGCGAAGATCGCGAGAAGGTACGACTTGAAATCACCGATCAGCGCGTGCCACAAGCCATCCAACCAGAGGACAAGTTCCGGGTGGCGACGGAGGTAGTCGGAGAAGGTCTACCCGGGCAAAAACTCGACCTGACACTAGAGGTCACCCATGTCCGCACCTTCAAAACCAAAGTGAAGAACAAAGACGGCAAGATGGTGGATGAGGAGCGCGAGGAACTGTTGCCGTTGGAAGTCATCGAACGCGAAAACCCGGATAATCCAAAGGCGACACGGTCCCGGCTCAGCCTGGGCAACAAGGTCACGCTCAAGCCAAGCGTTGACGCGACCCTTGATAAATCGTCTCCACCGCGTCTGGAGTCC
>RGDT01000203.1 GCA_009918525.1 Planctomycetia bacterium | reverse complement strand
TTGACGAACAAGACCGACGCCGATGCCTTAACGGAAGCGATCAAGGGTCTGCCGGAGTTCGCTCCCTTGCCGCCCACCCCGACGCTCGAAGCATGGCAAGCTCGGGCTGACTGGCTGACCGCGTGTGGATTGACGACCATTGGTGCGTGCCTTGTGCTAGGCTTATTGACAAGACTCAACTGCTGGCTGGCGGCGTTATTCCTGTTCATGACCTACCTGACCGTTCCACCGTTTCCGTGGCTGCCGGTAGTGGGACCACAGGAAGGAAATTATGTGTTCGTTAACAAGAATATCGTGGAAATGTTCGCCTGCTGTGTACTGGGCACGTTGCCGACAGGCCAGTGGTTCGGCGCAGACAGGTTATTAAGTTCGCTATGGTATTTTCTGACAGGGCAGAGCCGACAACGTGAGTAAGGGCTGGCATCGGGTCGTTGACACACTCGGCTCGCCCAAGCTAATACAACCTTAAACCATCTCGATTGTGAGGACTGAAAGATGGCTATCGACATGACTCCCGAGCAAAAGGCTCAAGGCGAAAAGAACTTTAACGCTGCTACCGAAGCACTAGGACTCAACCGACGAGGCTTCCTCAAGGCCGGCATCTTGGGAGCCGGCGCGGTTGGTGGGTCGGCGGCGGCGGTGTACTTCGGCTATCAGAGTGTCCAGGGCAACCCCGTTAAGACGGCTCTGATCGGCGCGGGTGACGAAGGCGGCGTGCTTGTTGGTGAGCACAACCCGGACTTTCTGCAATTCATCGCCGTCTGTGATATTCGCCCCTCGAATATCAAACGCATCTATGATGGTGATCCTAAAGTTGCACTACGCAAAGGGTTCAAAAAGGTCTACGGCTCCGGCGTCGATAAGAAGGGTAGTACCGACTACATCGAGCCATTCACCGACTATCGGGAAATGCTCGAAAAGCGCAAAGACATCGAGGCCGTCGTCATCGCGGTACCGCTTCATCTGCACGCACCGGTGGCAATCGACTGTATGCTGGCGGGCAAGGCTCGCGGTAAGCCGATCCATGTGTTGTGCGAGAAATTGATGGCCTGGAACGTAAAGCAGTGCAAGCAGATGATTCAGGTGGCCAAGGACACGGGAAGCATTCTGTCGATTGGGCATCAACGACATTATAGTATGTTGTATTCGCATGCTACGGAGGTGATCAAATCGGGGCTATTAGGCGACATCAAGCACATCCGCGCCCTCTGGCATCGAAATTTCACCTGGCCCTACAAGCACGACGACAAACTCGGGCTTCAGGTTCCGGGCATCACACCCCCGGCCATTCGCGATGGTTGGTTCCCGCCCGTGTTGGAAAACGATTACAACGCACTCAAAGACACCATCAATAAATACGGATACGACAATGTCGAACAGTTGATCCGCTGGCGTCTATTCGCTGAAACCGGCGGCGGTTTGATGGCCGAATTGGGCAGCCATCAGCTCGACGCGGCCAGTATCTTCTTGGGCAAGGTTAAGCCGTTGGCGGTGCAAGGCTATGGCGGCAAAATGTTCTTTGGACCGGGCAAAAACGACCGGAATATCGACGACCATGTGTTCATGACCTACGAATTCCCAGGCAAGAATTACGCCACAGACAAGAACGATGTGGTGATTGTCAGCTATTCGTCGATCAGTACCAATAGCTTTGAACAATACGGCGAGTGTTTGATGGGGTCGCGCGGCACCATGGTAGTCGAGGCCGAGCAAAAGGTCATGTTGTACACCGAAAAGAACCCCATGGCCAAGGGGGACCAACGCTCGATGGACGTGCAAGTCAGCACACTCAAACCGGGCGGTGCAGCAGCCGATTCGTCGTCTACTTGGGGTGGCCCGTCGGCAGCGGTTACAGCCAGCACCGGAGCGTCGGCGGCTGCCGGTGGCCCGATCAGTCGGGGCTACCGCGAGGAGATGGAAGATTTTGCGTATTGCGTGCGCTTGTGGGACGCCCAACTCGGCTACGCGAAGAAGGACGGCCAATACGTCCAGCGTATGCCCCGCTGCCACGGCGAGGTGGCGATGGCTGACGCCGTAATCGCGTTGACGGCAAACCGCGCGATGCACGGCGGGCCTAATGGCGTGCCCGTGCGGATCGAGTTCAAGAAAGAGTGGTTCGACGCCGACAGCGACGTAGTACCGGACGATCCAAAAGCGAAACCGAAGGTCGAAGTAAAGCTCGGCTGATAGTGCCGCCGTACTATCAGAGCCGGAAACGTCCGGGATGGCACCGGTCAAAAGCCATCGCTTACGCTTCCGGCTTTGAAGTCGTCGCCGGGTGGTGGATCAATCAACCGACGACAACAGTCCACGCGATGCCTCAAGCAATGGGCCCGGGCTTTCGCCCCAAAGGGTAATGTGTCCCACCTTACGCCCCGGACGCTCCGCCTTGCCGTATAAGTGTAAGTGTGCTTCTGATAGGGCCAGCACGTCGGGAGTCGGTGGCAACGTACCGATTAGATTCACCATCACGCAGTGGCCGACCGCATCGGCCGAGCCAAGTGGCCAACCGGCGACCGCGCGGAGATGGTTCTCAAACTGACTAGTGCGTGCGCCTTCGATGGTCCAGTGCCCCGAGTTGTGAACTCGCGGGGCCATCTCGTTGGCGATGAGCCGACCATCTTTCTGAAAGAACTCCACCGTCAGCACCCCGATGTAGTTCAAATGTTCCATTAGTCGTCGAAGAAAGGCTTGCGCGGTGTTCGTCAAGTCGTCGCTCGTGGCTGGTGCGGGAGCGATGCTCCGTCGCAGTATCCCTCCCGCGTGGTAGTTCTCGACCAGCGGATAACAAACAATAGCGCCATCGCGACCACGGGCAGCAATCTGCGATAACTCGCGCTCGAACGCTACAAATCCTTCGAGGATAAGCGGAACCCCTTTAAGCGTCTGCCACGCGGGGGCAACGTCCGCCTGGCTTCGTAGCAGGACTTGCCCTTTTCCATCGTAGCCGAGACGACGTGTCTTGAGGACGGCAGGCAGCCCGATGGAACAGACCGCTTGCTGGTACTCGTCGTAGGTGTCCAAGGCAACAAACGGCGCTGTCGCCATCCCTAGCGCGTTGAATAACGTTTTCTCGGAGAGCCGATCCTGGCTCACCTCCAACGCCTCGATGGGTGGATAAACGGGAACGCGGCGGGCGAGGTGGCGTGCCGGTTCGACGGGCACATTTTCGAACTCATAGGTAATGGCGTCCAGACCATCGGGAAAGCGCGACAATATGTCCAGATCGTCGAAACGGCCGACTACCAAGTCGGCAAGGTCTTGAACCGGAGATTCTGGAACCGGATCGAAGAAGCGAAAACGTAACCCCAAGGGATAGCCCGCCAGAGCGAGCATCCGGCCAAGTTGACCGCCACCGAGAACACCGATTTTCATGGAGCCTCACGCGGGTCAGGATCATCGAGAACGTGGCGAGTTTGTTCCTCACGGAAACGCAGCAACGCGGCGCGGATCGGTTCGCTTTCCAGAGCGAGAATACTCGCGGCTAATAGGGCGGCGTTGACGGCACCTGCCCGGCCAATGGCTAACGTACCGACCGGGACACCAGCAGGCATCTGAACGATAGACAGCAGCGAATCCATACCGTGAAGCGCCTTGGATTCGACCGGCACACCCAATACAGGTAAATGGGTCCGTGATGCTGCCATTCCTGGTAGATGGGCGGCACCTCCCGCGCCGGCGATGAGGATTTTCAGTCCGCGTGTATGAGCGTTCCCAGCGTAATCGAAAAGAAGTTCCGGCGTGCGATGAGCCGAAACGACGCGGACTTCGTGAGGCACGCCAAGCTTTTCCAGGGTGCCGACAGCGTGGCTCATTGTCTCCCAGTCCGACTTCGAGCCCATGATAACGCCGACAACCGGTTGCATATGAGATTAGCTCCCTAGATCTATCGTTGGTCGTTTACCGTCACTTCCGTTTCGGGCTCTGTTCGTACGGCGTTAAAACGGAGGAAACAGAGCCGGAAATGTCAGCGACAGCTCTTTTTCTCCCACAACGATTGACAGGGCAAATCCGTCTCATTACAATAAGTTTATTGAGACTGCGTCTCATGATCAACCTACCCTTGCTGAAAAATGGCGGTCCCATGAACGCCACACCTTCTCGTGACTGCTCGACCTGCCCTGGCCGGATGATCTGTCACTGCTTGCAGGTTACGGAAGACGTCATCGTTCACGCCGTATCCGTCCTCGGTGTCCGTACCGTCAAAGAAATTCGTTCCTGCACCGGGGCCGGTGATGGCTGCACGGCTTGCCACCGTCGGCTGAAACAGTACCTCGAATGTGGCACGACGACGGAAGTCGTCCGCTGACGCTGCTGGGCCGGAGAGAGAGAAAACCCCCCTCTCCCCGCCCAGTGAGTTCATAATCCCCGCCATTCTCACTTTTCTTCGTCATGGCCGATCATCGTTTGCAGATAATTTTGCAAACCGACGGCGTTGATGAGGCTGAGTTGTGTCTCTAGCCAGTCAATATGTTCTTCCGATTCGACCAGAATGGGGGCGATCAACTCCCGCGATGCGTTGTCCTGCACCTTCATGCACAGATCGATAGTGGCGTTGTAATGGGACGCCCCCTTCTTTTCCAAGGCCAAATCGTACTCAAACTGTTCCTTGACATCCGTGCCCACACGGATGACATCATAGCGAGCGATCTCCGGAACACCCTCCAGAAACAAAATGCGGTCGATTAGCTTTTCCGCGTGGCGCATCTCACCCATCGACTCGACATAATGCTTGCGAGCAAGTCGTTCCAGGCCCCAATTCTTACACATCTTCGCCTGGACAAAATATTGATTGATCGCGGTTAATTCGACGGTCAACGCACCGTTGAGCATCTCGATCACTTGTGGATTGCCTTGCATCGTTCTCTCCTAGGAGCTTTGCATAGAGGGTCATGCAAAGTTTAGCGAAATACCCCAGGAGTACCAGTCTAGCGGTGCGGCAGAGAGAGCTTCCTCTCTCCCCTCCTCATCGCGAGCTTTGATGAGGTTCGTTCGCTTCATGAGGCCGGACGTGCGTGCGTCTGCCACGTCGGCAGTAGTGTCAGAATTTCGCGATAGTTCGGGACGGCTTCGGCCAATTCCGCCCCACGTTCGACAGCTCGTTCGTATTCGCCTAATTCAGCGTAGCAACAGGCGGACTCGTAAAGCAGTTCGTGACGAGTATTCGTTTCTTCCGCGGGCAGAGACGATAGTGCCTCCTCGAAATGTCCCAGAGCTTGACGAACATTACCCCATAATCGATAGCAATAGCCCGCACCGCGAGACGACAGCCAGCCATGATCCGCAGTCAGAAACACGCGCAACGCTTCTTCGGAACGCTGGCAACGCAGCAACCGGACAGCCAACTCGTAGCGAAGATCACTTCGGCCTGGCTGACGGTCGGCCTGGATACGGACCAATTCCAGCTCGCGGCTATTAATCTCGCGCACCAACTCGGCATCAAGGCGGCGTAGGTCCTCGTCATCGCGCTGGCGGCGTTTATCGCGAACGATGGCTAAATGTCGGCGAAAAGGCTCGATAGCCAGGTCGGCCAGTTCAACACTCAAGGCGAAATCGTGTCCGGTAGGGCCGAGTCCAGTCGTAAGAGCTTCTTGGGCGGCGTCGAAGCATCCAGCCTGACGATACAGACGTGCCAGGGCCAGACGGGGAGTCGGAGCGGTCGGGTCGTCTGCGATGGCTTGTTGTAGATGTTGGGCCTCACGTTCCACAGGCGAATCGGCGAGCGGCGTGTGTAAACGCCCCGGTAATGAAGGCGAGCGGGGACTGTCAACGCCCCGATTTACCGGCGCTAACGCTTCCGGCTGCGTTATCGTGTCCTTTGCGTCGAAGGGAAGCGTATGACGAGCACTGATCAAGCGGGAAATTTGCGCTTGTCGTGTCGCTGCTTCGGCATCGCGTGGCAGGCAACGCTGCAATCGCTCCCAGAGTCCCAATGCTTGGGTGTAATGGCCGCGTCGTTCGTAGAATCGAGCTAATTCTCGGTTGATCCGTGTATCATCGGGTCGCGACTGGCGAGCTTGTTCCAACGCCCAGGTTGCCACATCGAGCAGCCCCACCGCATCGGCCGCGCGAGCCAGAGAGCGATGCGCAGCCACATCCCAGGGATTGTTGGCCAGGATGCGCTCGGCAATCCCCATGACGTCGAGATGTCTGGCCCCAGCAATCGATCGGATTAACTGAAGACGAAGGGGCCAATTGAAAAACCACGCAAACCAACGACCGCGACTATTGTGCCGGTAGCGTGCTTTAGCTGCACGGCGGAGCGCTTGACGGTAGATAAGGTTTGCCGGATCCAGGCGACAGCATTCCTGAAGCAAGCCGACAGCGTGTCGAAGGTCACCTGTGGCTGGCACCTGGGACGCCCGCTCAAACAGACTTGCAGCGGCGCGGCGTTGTTCCGCAGTGGCTGCGAACGGTTCACGACTCATCGGGCTGTCCTCGTATTAGGCGGGGACATCTCCGAAATGAGGGGCTAGAGTCTCGCGAAGCATAGCGCGTGCCCGATGCAATCGACTCTTGACGGCGGCCAAGGACATATCCAGACGTTCCGCGATATCGGCGTTAGGCAGTCCCTCGATGTCAGCCAAAACAAACACGCTGCGATAGGCGTTGGGCAATGCAGCGATGGCTTCGTCAAGCAATCGACGTGTTTCGGCGCTGAGTGCTATCCCATCGGGCGGTAGCATGTCACCGGCCACTTCGAGCGGTTCTTCGGAACTGCCCAAATCGCTGGCAATACGTTCGCCGTGCCCTTGTCGAACGGCCTGACGACGACGGTGCGACAAGGCTACGTTCACTGTAACGCGATGAAGCCAGGTAGGAAATGCAGCATCACCACGGAAACTAGGCAATTTACGGACGACTTGGAGTAGCACATCTTGCATGATGTCCTCCGCGTCCATGTCACTCGATACCATACGTCGGGCGATATTAAACACGCGAGGCGCATAGTCTCGATATACCTGCTCCGCTGACAAAGCCGGAGCGGCCGGAACAGAAAGAAATTCTTTGATCGTCACACTCCGTGAAACGGAGTGGACGCGATTCATCGATCGAGCATCCATGGAAAAAACCCTCGGATTACGAGGGTACTCAGGCAAGCGATGGTCCCTATCAGACGGATCATCCTACGCGGTTCGACCCGAGACGACAAGGGAAAACGCAACCTTACCAACGAGATAGCGCGCCAACCACCCATCTTTCGCACCTACAGCCCGTATCTCGCGATAACCCTTCCCAAACCGTATCACCGAAGCGTACTCATCTCTTCAGGCCATTTTCACGACTCATTTCGAGGGCTTCTGCCTTTGTATCGCCTCAAGTACCCCAGGTGGTAAAGCCTCGATAATA
>RGDT01000202.1 GCA_009918525.1 Planctomycetia bacterium | reverse complement strand
CCAGCCTTGATAGCATGAAAGATATGAGGCAGGTTTGATGAGTATGGTTTGCTTTTCATCGCTGCATCTCTGCGGTTCAAGGCACCGAATCGCCATATAGTGAACTAAGAGTATGAACCTGGGTAACAGTATACGCCCGTGACGGTCGCGATATCCATCGTTGGATAAGGTGTCTTACGTAGGTTAAGGTTTTCTGTCAGAATTCGAAGTTACCTCACGAAAATAAATGAAGCCGACGGGACGAAACTTAGTTATGATAAATCGTTAGAATTTCTGTCGGTGAACATGGTACGGAACCGTTGGTAGACAGTAGACAAGTTTATCTTCTGACGGAAAAGCAGGCGTTACGGTAGGACGGAACGAGAATTCGGAGAATAGGGTGTGCCCTGTGCCGAGTCCTAAATCCTAAACGATCGAACACCAACCTAACAGAAATTCATAGGCAGCCTATGTCGAATGCGGTCGGTCCCATGATCGATCGTTCGTCAATTTACAGCCCGCTGGCGTTTGTGTTGAACTCAACCCGGCAAAAATTGTCTCACCTGAGAAGCCGATTCAGGAGTCGGCTATACTTCGAGGTCCATTGTGAAACTGATACTGCCTGCCACATGCGTTCCATTCGCCTTTGCGATTCTATCGGTCCTCTTGCCTCTGCCGGATGCGGTCGATGTCGGTCCTATCAGCGATTGGCGAGAGTTGGACCAGGGGTTAACCATCCCCAGCGAAGGATACTGCGATCAACCCTATGTGGTCGTCTTGCCCAGCGGTAAATGGCTCTGTGTGATGACCACCGGCAAGGGAAATGAAGGGTCAAAAGGGCAACATGTCGTCTCCACGATCAGCACCGACCGTGGGAAGACTTGGTCCAAGTTAATCAACATCGAACCGGCGGATGGCCCCGAAGCGTCCTGGGCAGTGCCTCTTTTGACGCCTTCAGGCCGTGTCTATGTTTTTTACGATTATAATGGTGATCGGATTGCTGAACTTGACAAGCGGAAAATCCGTACTGATATGCTTGGTTGGTACGTCTACAAATTCTCCGACGATGGTGGACTCACTTGGTCAAAACTACGTTATCGTCTTCCTATGCGGCTAACTCAGGCAGACCGTAATAACGATTGGAAGGGCAAGGTACAAATCTTTTGGGGCATCTGCAAACCTCAACAGGCAGAAGGGTCGGCCTATTTTAGCTTTACCAAGCTTGGGAAATATATGCTCGATCAAGGAGAAGGTTGGCTTTATCGTTCCGATAACATTCTGACCGAGAAAAATCCTGCCATGATCCGCTGGGACTTGTGGCCGGAAGGCGACAAGGGAATTCGTTCACCCAGGGAAGGCTCGGTCCAGGAAGAACACAACATGGTTTGGTTGGGCGGAAAAAATTGGTACTGTGTTTATCGTACCACTCAGGGGTACCCTTGCCACACCTACAGTCAGGATGACGGCAAAACCTGGGAGGCACCTACACCAATGACTTATACGCCAGAGGGGAGCATGGTGAGAAATCCTCGGGCGTGCCCCAAGTTATTTCGTACGAAAGAGGGAAATTTTCTGTTCTGGTTTCATAATCATTCGGGCAAATCCTTTGATGATCGTAACCCTGCGTGGATATCAGGAGGCGTCCTTCGTGATGGCAAAATCCATTGGTCGCAACCCGAAATATTGCTTTACGCCAAAGAGAATCCAAAAACTCGGATGAGCTATCCTGACCTGATCGAGCAGGACGGGCGTTACTGGTTCACCGAAACCATCAAACACATCGCCCGAGTTCACGAAATTCCTAGCCCGTTCCTCCAACATCTTTGGCGACAGGGGCAGGAAAAGACCATCACACGTAAAAGGCTTTGGATCGAAGCGGGGAAGGAGATATTGAAAAAAGGAGTGATCGACCTGCCCGGCCCTCTCGCCCTTCGTCAAGGGATGAGCTTGGAGTTTTGGGTTCGGTTCGACAAATTCGCTGCGAAGCAGGTCTTGTTCGATTCCCGAACCGCTTCAGGCGAAGGGCTATTTGTGGCGACCAAAGGAAAAACCATTCGCGTAGAGTTAAACGACGGAAAAACCAAAGCCCATTGGGAAACAGATGAAGATATATTTCAATCAGGCAAAACACATCATGTGGTCGTGACTGTTGATGCTGGACCGCGTATGATTATGTTCCTAGTCGATGGCCGACTCTGTGACGGAGCGGGCCAACGCCAGTTTGGCTGGGGACGATACCCTGCGGAGTTGCGCGATGTTTCCGGAACCCGTAAACTGCTCCTCGGTCCTTCGCTACAGGGTAACCTGCTTTCGGTTCGACTCTATCAACGCCCCCTTACGACATCGGAAGCTGTGAATCATTATCATGCGGGGCCATGAGATGTTTCCCCCATATCAAGTCGAGTGCATCTATTTCACCTCCCAATCCTATGAAAGTGCGAAGGGATACACGATGAAACATCTTTTTTGTTGTTTGATGCTGTGGTTGGTCGCAGGCCTACCCCGAGAAACACTGGCTCAGACCTTGGACAAAGCGACCGAGGCGGCAGCAAAAAAACTATTCGATGCTGCGACAATCGGAGTCGAACTAAAATTACAGGGTGAATATCTTGGCAAGGAGGGCGAAAAACGAATCGGTGTCCAAGTGGTGGCACGAGGTGATAAATCGTTCCATGCGTTGGTACTGGAAGGAGGATTGCCCGGTGATGGTTGGGATGGCGGTCGTTATAGTCTACTGGAAAGCGGCCCTCTGTCGAAAGGACGGGTCGAGTTCCGTTCGGCACTGGATGATGGTGCCGGTGCGGTTCTCGATGAGAGCGGTTTTGTGCTGAAACGTGGTGACCGAAAAATACTATTGAAACGGGTGGATCGTAAAAGCGAAACTTTGGGGTTGCAACCACCCGCAGGCGCGATCGTTCTCTTCCGCGATGCGAAACCGAACGTGGACGCTTTCGAGGAACGCAAAGATATTGAAGGGATGACCGCGCCTCTGATCTTTGAAGGTAGTTTAATGGCAGGGGCAGTGACGAAACGGCGATTTCGAGACTACACCTTACACGTAGAGTTCATGACAGGTTGGGAACCGCAAAATATTCCGTGGCGCAGGGCAGATTCAGGCATTTACATGCTCTCTCGCTATGAGGTAGCCATTGGCGATAGCTTTGGATTTGATTTCGATTTATCGGGAGCTGCCAGCACGATTCGTGCCAAACTGATTGACGAAAAGAGCAAAACTTCAAAGTTTCCAGCCGTGAAGAATAAAAATGCGCCGCGTGTTTGCGGAAGCGTGTTTACCTATCCATCTAAGGTGCCCAACGCTTGTCTTCCGCCGTTGGTGTGGCAAACCCTTGATATTGAATTTACGGCACCTCGTTTCGATGGCAAAGGGAAAAAAACGTCGAAAGCAGTGATCTCGGTGAAATTAAATGGGCATCAAACAGTAGATAAACTGGAAATTAACGGCCCCACGCCGCACGGGTTCAAGGGGCCGGAGACGCCGGACGGCCCCATCTGGTTTGAAGCGTTTGGACGCCGCGTGCTGTTCCGGAATATTTGGGTTATGGAACGTCCGTGAAGTATAAACTTTCGCAATCTTGTATGACCACCCGAGGCAAAACATAACGCCGAAAATGGGGACACAGAGCCGGGAACGATCGGTTTCCCAAAGTCGTCCCTGGCTCTTCCATCTCTAAGGGTCAGCGCCTGCTACCTTTTTCGGGAGGAGGGGGAATGTCCATGGCCTATATTACTCGTGCTGTTTGTTTTTGTGCCGTTCTAAGGTTCGCGATGTTCGCTGGAATGGCGTTCGCCCATGAGGAAGACAAACCGTTTGCAATAACCGTTGCTCCCGCAGTGTCGGCTAAATGTGCGGCGTGTCATCAGCCCGCAAACGCCAAAAGTGGTTTCGTGATTACGACGCGAGAAGCCATGCTCAAGGGTGGAGACAGCGGCAACAGATCCGACTCGCGTTTGAATTGGCCTATTCGCGACTTTCCGCTAAAGTCGAATTCGATGGCCCCACTGTGAAAATTTGTCCCGTGTGGTCGGTCCGGCAAGCAGATCTCGTCGCTCAGGTCGTAGACACAATCCTGCTCAACCTGCATACAATGACATCATGAAATTTCCTGACGCGCATTTGTATTTCGACGACATCGCCATCGGCCAAGAGTGGCGTTCGTTGGGGCGCACGATCACCGAGACTGATGTCGTTTCTTTCGCCGGGCTGTCCGGCGATTTCAACCCTATTCACGTCGATCATGCTTTTGCCCGCAACACGCCGTTCGGCCGTCCCATCGCTCACGGGCTGTTGGTGTTGGCGGTGTCGTCAGGATTGGGCGTCAACGCACCGCCGATGCGCACACTGGCCGTGCTGGAGCTACGCGAATGGCACTTCCGCGAGCCGATTTTTTTCGGCGATACCGTCCACGTTCTGACGCGCGTCGTCGAAAAAGTGGAAAAGGCCCGAGGCCGACGCGGGGAAGTAACATGGAAACGGGAAGTAATCAATCAGGATGGTAAGATCGTTCTGGAAGGAATCACTCGTACCCTAGTCGAAGGTCGTGGCACCCGCCCGAAGGAAGAAACGCGTACATGAGAGAGTTTCAGCTTTACTCCGTCGGTCATGCTCTAGTGGACATCTTCATCGACGTCAACGATGATGAGTTCTCCTCTCTGGGGTTCGAGCGCGGCACCATGCGCCTCGTCGATGCCGACGAACAACGTCAATTACTCGCTCGCTTTCAACGTCACGACCCGCGACTCATCAGCGGAGGATCGGTGGCCAATTCCACCTTCGCGTTCGCTCAGTTGGGCGGTGCTGCGGCCCTGCTCGGCTGTGTCGGCGATGACCGCTATGGTCTCTTCTATAGGGAAGAGTTTGAACGCCAGGGCGTCGATGTCGGCAACCCCGTCATCTACAACGCGACGACCGGTACCTGTGTTTGTCTCATTACTCCGGACGCCGAACGGACCATGCGTACCTGCTTGGCCGTCAGCAGTCACGTAGACGCCAAGCACGTCGATGAGGCTCGGTTGAGTCGCTCAGAGTGGTTGTTTCTCGAAGGGTTCATGTTCACCAACGGCGAGGTGGGGCGGGCGGCGGTTCGCGAAGCCGTCCGAGTGGCCAAGAAGCACGGCGTCAAGGTGGCAGTCACTTGCTCCGAAGCGTTCGTCGTGCAGCATTTCGGCGACATTTTCCACGAAATACTCGCTCAGACGGACTTGCTTTTCGCCAACGCTTCCGAGGCCAAGGCTGCCACGGGAGCGAGCGATGCTGCATCAGCGTTTGCCGCGTTACGGTCGTTGGTGCCGTCGGCGGTCGTGACTGACGGGCCACACGGAGCCTATGTCCGCTACGGCGGCGAGGAAACACATGTTCCGGCATTTGCCTGTACCCCGGTAGATCTGACCGGTGCCGGTGACATGCTCGCGGGCACGTTTTTGTATGGTATCACGCACGGTACCGCGCCGCGTCAGGCACTTCGGGCGGCGTGTTATCTAGCGACCAAAGTGATCACCCAAGTCGGTGCGCGGCTGCATCACGGCGTCAAAGAAGCCTGGGCGGAGGCGCTGGCGTGAGCCGCGTTCGTACTTTCTTGGCCGTCGAGGTGTCGTCGGTGATCCGGTCGCGCCTGCGAGCATTGCAAGAGTCCCTCAACCGCGCCGGACTGTCGGCCCGCTGGGTATCGCCGGAGAGTATTCATCTGACGCTTTTATTTCTCGGCGATATCGACGAACGCGATCTCAACCGATTGTGTCGCGGTGTCGCCGAGGTCTGTTCGCACCACACGGCGTTTAGCCTAAGCGTCGAAGGCGTAGGCTGTTTCCCGAACGTGGAACGGCCGCGTGTCGTGTGGGCCGGAGTCGGGGAGGGAGTGGAGGAGTTGCACGCGCTCCATGAGGAACTGAGCGATAATCTGAGCGAAGCGGGGCTGTACGATGGTGACGTTCACCGTTTTCATCCGCACGTAACGCTTGGACGCGTTAAAAACTTTGCAGGGTTGGCAGCGGCACTAGAGACGAAAACCGCGTGGTCGGCCGGAACATGTCGGATCGAAGAAGTAAAGGTTATGGCCAGCGATCCACGTCCCGAGGGGCCGATCTACTCGGTACTCAGTTCGGCTAATTTCACTCTATAGCCTCGATTGGGTGTCCGCCAGGAGGATGACTTGCGATATATACTTTATGAGAACTTCCACTAAGCCGACACCTTCGATTGACCACACCAGGGGCTGGCTCGTTCCGCTGCTGGGGGTGAATCTAACCGGCATCGTTCTGGCGTTGGGTTTCCCGCCCTTGATAGGTGTCGCCTTGCTCGTGGCCCTGATCGGTAACATCTGGGTTTGTACTCGTTTGCGTGCCGTACTCATTGCTCTCGCTCATGCTTATGACCAAAATGGACGCCAAGCGGCCCATCATGCCGCTCTACTGAATGCGGCAGCGGACGCTATTCTGATTTGTAAAAATAACGGCGCGATCCGTGAAGCGAATCCCGCTGCTGCTCGATTGTTTGGTTACCATCGCGACGAGTTAAAATCGCGGTCGATTCGAGACTTATTGCCCGACACGAGTCTCAACGTGGTGAAAACTGATTGCTATGAGTTATTCGGGACCGTGTCAGCTTTTCAGGGGCGTCGCAAGGATGGCAAGGCGTTTCCAGTGAGCGTGGCGTTGAGCAAGGTTCGCTTGGATAACGAAGGTCTCTATGTGGTCATTGTTCACGACTTGACCGCGCTTCACCAGGCTCGCGACGAAGCGCAGATGGCCACCAGGGCCAAAAGTGCCTTTTTGCTCGCCGCCAGTCACGAATTGCGCACGCCGCTCAACGGCATCTTGGGAGCAGCCGAATTACTTTCGCACACGGCTCTCGACTCGACCCAGCGTCAGCTTGTCGAAACGCTCAGTTATTGCGGCGAAGAATTGCAAACAAGCGTCGAACAGGTTATCGACTTCAGCAAACTAGAATCCGGGCAGGTTAGGTTAGAAAGCACGGCCTTCGCACCAGACGAAGTGTTCGATGCCTTGGACCGGACGTGGCGTCCAAGGGCCGAAGCCAAAGGACTGCGTTTCACCGTTCGAGCCTCTTTGCCTTCCCAAATTATGGGAGATTCGGCACGTCTAAGTCATCTAGTCGGATGGCTGATCGAGAACGCCATCGTTGCTCAGGCGGCGGCCGTTTCCCCCTGTCCATCGAGTGGCGGGTTCGTTGAGGTGTGGGCCACGACGGAGGGCAACGCGATTACTATCTGCGTGAAAGACGAAAGGCCGATTCGGGCCATGTCTGAAGAGCAGTCAGAGGGCGTAAAAGGTTTGAGGTTGGGAGTGAGTTTGGCGATTCGGTTAACACGGTTGATGGGCGGGAGTATCGCTTTGGATTCAGTGGCGGGCCGGGGCCGCG
>RGDT01000201.1 GCA_009918525.1 Planctomycetia bacterium | reverse complement strand
TCATACAGACAGCGTGGGCCGCTTTGCAACGTAACGTCGTTTCGCTAGGTTAAAAATATCCTTTCCTCTCTCAAGGAGTAACCTCCCATGACTACCGCAACTGCTGCCAAATCTCACACGGTCAAGGCTCCTGCCGTCAAGGCCGTTCAACCGCTGTTGATCGGCGGACGTTGGCTCGACAGCGTCAGCGGCAAAACGTTCGCGACGCACAACCCAGCCACCGGTGAGGAAATTTGTCAGGTCGCTGAGGGGGACAAGGCCGACATCGACCATGCCGTCGCCGCAGCACGCAAAGCCTTCGAGGATGGCCCGTGGCCGAAAATGGCCGCTGCCGAACGCGGTCGGCTTTTGAACAAACTCGCTGACGCCATCGAAAAGCACAAGGAAGAACTCGCCGCCCTGGAATCGCTGGACAACGGTAAACCGTATCGCGATGCGATCGCCGCCGACCTTCCGTTGACTATCAAGGCGTACCGCTATTATGCCGGTTGGGCCGACAAGAACCACGGCAAGACGATACCAGTCGAGGGCGACTATTTTTGCTACACACGGCACGAGCCGGTCGGCGTCGTCGGCCAGATCATTCCCTGGAATTTCCCGCTGTTGATGCAGGCGTGGAAGTGGGGGCCTTCCCTGACGACGGGCTGCACGGTCGTCTTGAAACCCGCCGAACAGACGCCGCTCACCGCTTTACGTGTCGCTGCCCTCGCTCAGGAAGTCGGCATCCCTGACGGGGTCATCAACGTCGTTCCCGGATTCGGCCCGACCGCCGGAGCCGCTATCACTTCGCACATGGACGTTGACAAGGTCGCGTTCACCGGCGAAGGCAGCACCGGACAAATCATCATGGAAGCGGCCGCACGCAGCAACATGAAACGAGTGAGCCTGGAACTAGGCGGCAAGTCGCCCAACGTCGTCTTCGCCGATGCCGATTTGGACGCGGCCGTCGAAGGGGCGTACTTTGGGCTGTTCTTTAACCAGGGGCAATGCTGCTGTGCCGGTTCGCGGATTTTCGTTGAGGAAAAGATTCACGATGCCTTCGTCGAGAAGATGATTAAGAAGGCGAAATCGCGCAAGGTGGGCGATCCGTTTGATCTGGACACCGAACAGGGACCGCAGGTCAGCCAGGAGCAGTTCGACCGGATCATGAGCTACATCCATTTGGGCCAGCGCGAAGGCGCCAAAATGCTGACCGGCGGCAATCGCGTCGGCAACAAAGGCTATTTCATCGAGCCGACTGTTTTCACTGGCGTCACCGACGAAATGCGCATCGCCAAGGAAGAAATCTTTGGCCCCGTGATGAGCATCTTGCCGTTCAAGGACACGGACGAGGTAATTCGCCGTGGCAATCGCACCTTCTACGGCCTGGCTGCAGCGGTTTGGACGCGCGACATCAAGAAGGCACATCGCTTGGCCAACAGTTTGCGAGCCGGTACGGTGTGGATCAACTGCTTTGACGTCTTCGACGCTGCCGCTCCGTTCGGCGGGTTCAAAATGTCGGGCATCGGTCGCGAACTGGGTGAATACGCTCTGGAGTTGTACACCGAAGTCAAGACGGTGTATGTTAATCTAGCCCATTGAGGTCAAAACGGTTGGTGCTCCCTTCTCGGTCTTCTGTCCCTGGATGGGGAGTCAAGAGGGGAGCAAAAGCGACACGATCGGACGCTTGAACCAGTTGACGGTTGGGGGGGATGTTCGTTCCGATGAGCGACCAACACCTAAGCCAGATCGCCACCCATTGGACTCTGTTGTTCGACGCCCACCGCGGCCCGGAGGATGCCGCGCAAAAGGCACGCAAGACGCTGATGATCCGCTATTGCGGGGCGGTGTATCGCTATCTGGCCCGCATTGTCCGCGATCAGGGAATCGCAGAGGATTTGACCCAGGAATTCGCGTTACGGTTTCTCCAGGGCAAATTCAGCCAAGCCGCACCTACCGCGGGCAAATTCCGCAACTACGTCAAGACGGCCCTTTTTCATCTCGTCCAGGATCACTATCGCGCTGTTGGGGCGCGGTCCAAACTCGTCCCTATGGCCGACGATTATCAGCCGGCCGCCCCCGACGAGAATGAAGCGGCCGAACAAGCATTTCGCGAAAGTTGGCGTAGCGAACTGTTGGCTCGCGCCTGGAACGCTTTGAACGACGTTCAGCGTCAATCGGGTCAGCCGTTTCACGATGTCATGAAATTGCGTGTCGATTCGCCCGATTTGTCCAGTGCCCAATTAGCTGAAGCGCTGGGAAACAAACTAGGACGTATCTACACCCCGGCAGGACTAAGGCAGTTGTTGCATCGAGCACGCGAACGATTTTCCGAATTATTATTGCAAGAAGTGGAGTTATCACTTCAGGGGTCCGGCGGACTCGATCGTCTCGAAGAAGAGTTAGCCGATCTTCAATTATTAAAGTATTGTCAGGATTTGATCGACAGACGTAAAAACAGCTAGGAATTGAGCGAGCGAACGGCCGGACACAAACCAGCCGTTCGTGGGTGAGGATCAGCCTGTAGCCTGGGCCTCATTATGAGCTAGGTCAAGGAAGTGCGATTGAGGCTTGGTCGGGGTACAGTCAGCGGGGACTTCACTGTCCTTGTGGAAACACAGCACCTTGCCTGGAAAACGCGGACTGGTGTAGTGAAAATACTGCCCCTGAGCATGTAATAGGCCCATAATTTTCCTCGGACACTCGTGGGCCAATTGAGACAGGGCATCGGCGTCGGTCATCCGTCTCTCCTCATCGCATGACAAGCGCGGACTCAAACGGCGCAAACAATCCACGTAGCGCACATTTATGTGCGCAAGACATAGTTGATTGCTACCTGTTAAGGGTCCGTGTGGACTTCGTGATACAAACCAAGGCCAGCATAGCACAGAATAAGATACTGTCCAGCCATTCAGGTGTTGTTTTTTCGTAATTCGCCCCCCACCCACACAGAATAACCGTTATTTCCGTATCTTTTTGCCTGAAATCGCGAAATTATCGACGGACAGCAACGATTCGAGATCGCTGCTGTCCGCTCTCGTTACTCCCTTACGACGCTTGCCCCGTCTGCGGGTCATAACCTCGTTCCAGTAGGCATTCTCGCAACCGTTCTTCGATTCGGGTGCGACGGCGGAACACTCGCAAGCCCCGTGCAGCTCGGCTGCTGTCAGCTACTCCGTAAATCTGATCGCCGATTGCCTTATCGGTCATTTGGCCGAAATGATGTTGGTCGATGATTTCCCGGTCGTCCTCGGATAACGTGGTCACCGCCTCGTGGACTAGTGCCCACACTTGATGCCTTTCGACCTCGGGTTCCGCCGCTTTGGCATGCGCCTCGTGTGTCTTGACGGCGTATGCGGGGTCTTCCGGGTGTTCTTCAGCCAGCGGCGCGAAGCGTGCCCGGTCGTTGAGCCGATCGCGTACTCGCCAGTACGCCCGCTGGGTTGTCCAGGCCAATAGGTTGTGTGTCACGAAGTACGTTGGTTCTATCTGCCAACGATTCCACGCATCGGTTAGACAATCGTGCGTAACTTCGTCGCTGAGTTGATTGTCCCGATAGCGACCCCATACCCGTCGCCTGACGATCGGTCGAGCCGTTTCCATCTCCGTAAGAAAATGCTCCAGAGTCATCGGTTCGGTATTAGCCGACATACGGGAATCCTCCGGGTGTTTCGAAAGACAATGGTTCCCCATACGAACGCGGGTACCCGTCGTGACAGGGTGACGCGTCGAAAGGTTCATTTTCCGCTTGTTCATTTTGAGCCTAATCGTGTGGGCACACAGTGTAGGCTTGTTTGATCTTTAGCGGTACATGTTGCCGCTTGTTCCGTTTCAGCCTCGTCGTCGCTCCGGCCGAGCAGACGGGGCACCTTGGCGGCACGCCAAGTAGGCAAGAGGGTCGTTGAGGTCGGCACCTCTCGCCTCCACTCGCGATCCAATCGCTTCTATAAGTACTTACGCTGAGCCAAGCGGAATATTTTGCATCCTTGGCATTTCTTCAAGATTTTGGTCTTGATCCTGCCGAGGCCCTGTTTTCAGTCGCCCGAAACCGGTTCGCGTAGGCCGTATTTGTCCAGTAGTCGATACAGGGCGCGACGGCTCACGCCCAGGCAACGCGCCGCTTGGACCTTGTTGCCTCCTGCCTCGCGTAAAACGGCGATGATGTGTTCTCGCTGTAACTTATGAAGATCGTCCGGGCCGCGGTCTCGCTCGCTGTCGTCTCGTTCGGGCACCAGCAGCGTCTCCGGCAGATCGTCGGGGGTGATGAAATGCCCTTCGGCCAAAATCTGTGCCCGCTCGATCACATTTGCCAATTCGCGTATATTGCCCGGCCAATCATAACGGGATAACGCGGCCATCGCTTCGGGAGATACGCGGTAGGGCGTTGTGCCTAGCTGTCGCGTCGTCAAAAAATGTTCGACCAGTTCCGGGATGTCTTGTCGATGGTCACGCAGTGGGGGTAAATGTATTGCGATGACGTTCAAACGATAATACAAATCTTCGCGGAACCGTCCCGACCGAATTTCCTCTTCTAACCTTCGATTGGTTGCGGCCACGAGGCGAATATCGGCGTGCGTGTCCGTCGTGGACCCGACTCGCCGATAATGCCCATCTTCCAGCACACGCAACAACTTGGCTTGCAGGCCGGCCGTCATCTCTCCGACTTCGTCAATGAATAGCGTGCCGCCCTCGGCAACTTCGATCAAACCGCGTTTGGTTTGCAAGGCTCCAGTAAAGGCTCCGCGCTCGTGCCCGAATAGTTCGCTTTCCAATAATGTTTCTTGTAAGGTCGCACAGTTGATCGTGACGAGCGGTCTATCCTTGCGCGGGCTGTTGCCGTGCAAGGCGCGGGCGACCAGTTCCTTTCCCGTTCCGCTCTCGCCACGCACCAGCACCGTCGCCTCGGTCCCGGCAACTTTCTCGATCATCGCCACTGTTTTTCGCATGATGGGGCTAGACCCGATCAGCCGATAGCGCGGCGATTCGTAACGCAGATGATCGACCCATTGCCGTTCGCGTCGGACCAGTTGCACCTTCTCGAACGCCTTTTGTACCAATATTTCCAGTTCGCCCATCCGAAACGGTTTCTTGATATAGTCGTATGCTCCCTGTTTCATCGCCTGGACGGCCGTCTCGACACTGGAGTCGGCGGTCAGCAACAACACTTCGAGTTCCGGCTGCATAGCCTTGAGCCGCGACAATAACTCGATGCCGTCGATACCGGGCAAGTGAAGATCGACGAGCGCGACGTCTAGCCGGGCGCGTCCGGCCTGGGCCAAGGCGTCTTCCAACTGGGCCCACTCCTGAGTGAAAAAGGCCTGCGGTGCGCCAGCCCCTGCAAGCGGCTCAGTCATAACCCTGCAACTGGTTTTTCTGGGCCTCGCGCGCCAGGTCCTGCGCCTGGGCAATGTGCTGGGGCGACATGCGGGCGGCCACAAATTCACGGCCCTCCACCGCTGCGGCGTTGCCACCGGCCGCGGCGATGTTGAACCACATATGGGCCTTGATGAAATCCTGTAGCGTGCCCGCGCCTTTGGCATACATCCAGCCCAGCGCCGCCTGCGCCGGGGCAAAACCTGCCTGCGCCGCGGCGCGGTGGTCGGCATCACCGGATAATCCTCCGGTCGGGGTAGGTGAGTGTGACCGAAGGTGTACCACAACACGACATCCGTATCATGAATAGGACGGTCCTGATCGGTCCAACGGATCAACCCGTCTCCGCCGCTGCTTTGATTGGGATAGTCCCCGGCGGCATAGTTCTCATCCTCGCGGAACGGCGTGACCCAAACGTGATAATCGACGAAGCGGGCACGCTTGCGCCACCACGCCTGGGGCGACGCGAACGGGAAAGCATTATCGCCTGGCAAGAAACGATAGCCGACCGCGTCGCCGACGTGGTTCTTCACCGCTGGGTTGATCACCTTCCACGTTCGGCCGGTTTCGAGATTGAGATTCGCCCGCGCTTGTTTCTCGGTCTGTAGCGTTGTCGCCACACAGCGGAATGCGTTCTCGTAGGCATTCTGGGCCGACGGCGGATCGGCAACGACATCGAGCTGTTGCACACTGTTGGCCATTCCATCCAGATCGAAATCGAGACGCACGTTGAAGAAGTGTTGATGATTGGGCGCGTAAACATTCGGCGCGACCAGCACCCCATAGGGCGGCTTTTGACCGTTGGGATATGACCCCAGCGAGAGAATACCTGTTAGTTTGACTTCGAGTTGGATGTTCCCGTCCTGATACAAATACCAAAAAAAACCATACTCGTAATTTTCGACTGTTGAAATGGACGAAATCACCAAACGCCGCGACCGTCGTACCTCGGGATTGTTGGGCAAACGCCGGTCGGTGTGTTTCCAAAGAATACCAAAATCTTCTTCGTGCATACAAATGGCATTTTGAATCTTCAACGGCTCGCCGCGACTGGTGCAAAGGTCGGCATCAAAATAGTGGATATGTCCCAAACAATCGCAACCGAGTTGGAGGCTGTTGGCACACATGCCCATACCATATTCGCCGACATCGAAAGCGTTTTTGCGGACCTGTGTAGGACTGGGATCGCCGTAGGGAACGACCATTTCCGTGAGCGAGGCACGGTAGAGAATCGAGCGATCGCGGTCGCCATCGCGATAGCGCAAGTGGTGCAGCGTTAACCCTTCGCGGGCGTTGAACCCGACGACGAAACTCCAGTTCTGCCACGTCACCTGATGACCGTCTACTGTGAAACTCGGCCCCTGGGGTTGGGTAATGTCGATGGGTTTGATGTCGGTTCGTTGGTTGGCAACGCGGTTGGCGGCATAGTTACTCGACGCTTCGGGAATAGGCCAGGAGCCGTATTCTTCGACGCGGATAACTTCCATGCGATTGAGATCGACGACGGGCCGAATCCCTTCCAGGGGTCGGGCGTAGCCGTTGTCGGTCGGATCGCGCCGCAGAAAGCACAACGGGCGAGCCAGGCGGAGGGTCCGATCTTCCTCGGAGCCATAGTTACCGGCCGACCAGATATCGACCATGACGAGAGCGGGATCGACGTCGCCGAGGTGGCGTTTCAGGGCATCATGAAACAGCGAGCTACGCAAGACGGCTCGTTCGCATTCGATTTGCTCATCGAAGGTCATGGTCGGTTGCACGCCCGTCAACGAGCGGAACGAGTCCAGCGAATCGGTGCGGACATTGACGACGGCTTCGTGGGCGGTGTTGGCGGCGTTGTCGAACAGCACAACGAAGGCGCGACGCTCGAAGGCTGAGGCTCCGTCCCAGCCGTGGACAACGGTTTTGGGCGGTTCCTTGAGGCTAATCGAGACAAAGCGTGTAGTGGTGGTTACTTTGCCTTCGCGTTTGAGCAAAGCAACGGCCTGACGAACTTCATCGGCCGAGAGTGGTTCCAGGGGATGGCGCATG
>RGDT01000021.1 GCA_009918525.1 Planctomycetia bacterium | reverse complement strand
GAATCGGACGAGCCGGCAACGGCGAACTGACGATCACCTCCACACATGACGGAAAAACGCGACAAGATCCATTCGATTTTGTCGTGATCGCCTTACCCAACAGTCTAATACCTAGGATTGACTTCGATGGTCCGCAGTTGGCCAAAGCGATGGCTCGTC
The DNA here is from genome assembly GCA_009918525.1 of Planctomycetia bacterium. GTDB lineage: Bacteria > Planctomycetota > Planctomycetia > Gemmatales > Gemmataceae > RGDT01. Next base: position 22,791 of record RGDT01000021.1, on the reverse strand, counting down.
ATAACGCTCATCACCATCATCCCGCTCATTACCTCCGGGTAACCATCCTGTTTGATCGGCCCTTCTGGCGTGGCACGTTCGATGACTCTTTTTGTATGCTAGACCGTTTTGGCGGTTGTTGTCTTTACGACGAATCTTCTCGCGATATTGGTTCTACTCATTCGATTTTGGGTTGGCTTGTGGGTGGTGCTGCCGCCCAAGAAATGAGCGCACTGAGCGACGAACAATTGATCAGCGCAGCTCTCGATTCCTTGCCTGCGTCCCTGACTCATGGGCGTGCGTATTTTGTGGAGGGACAGGTTCATCGGTGGGTCGGTTCCGTCAGCGCTTTGCCAGGTGGAACGGTGCCGTGGAGTCTGGACCGGCGGCACCAACCCGAACCGATCGATCATCCTAACCTGTTCATGGTCGGCGATTACCTGTTTGATTCAACCCTAAACGGCGTATTGGATTCAGCGGATTATGTCTCGTCGTGGATAGCGGGACGGTTGAGCGATTTTGCGGGAGTGCGATCTTGAACGAACGTAATCATACCCCTGAGCTGCCTGCCGGACTACCTTCCGGCTCACAAATGCAAGGAATTAGGTTAACCACGCGACGCGATCCAAGCCAGCGCGTTTTGCTCGATCTGCCAGCCGCGATTGGACGACACGCCATAGCCGAAGAAACGGTCGAATCAAGCCAACGCGAACAATCAGAAGCCCCCTGGTGGTTCTTGAGTGTGCCATCCGGCCCGGCGGAGGAAGTCGAACTGCTGACCATTGCACGAGCATGGGTCGAACCTGACGGTCAAGCGGATCGTCCAACACAAGTGATCATGTTTCAAGGGCTGCAATTAGTGTGGACCCCTCGGCGCGTCGCGATCCTGGCGTCGCCTGACCGGATGGACATGGCACGACGTGCAGTTATCGAGTCGGCCTGTTTTGAAACGGAACTTAGCGACCTCGAACGCGAATTAGCCGTTTTGTGGCCCGATTTATCAACCGACATGCCCTTGGCTTTCGAGTTCAACGAACGATCCGTTCGTCAACGGCGAAATCTACTGCGACGGTTTCAACAGATTCTTATGATGCGAGCGCGACTAGCGCGGCTGTCGCCATTCGTCTTGGCTCCCCACATTCACCCGCCCACGTTAACGACCCAAATCGGCGAACGCCTCCGCGAACGTTTGCGCATGACCCATAGACTGGAGGCCTTCGACGTGCAATTAGAGGTCTTCGAGCGTGTCTATGAAGGGTGCGGCCAGCGTGCCAGTGAGTTCATGTTGGCGCGAACGGGGCACACGCTGGAATGGATCATCATCATACTGCTTTTGACCCAAACTATTTTGGTTAGTGTCGATCTCATGATGACGTTGGGGAAATGAACCGTGCGTTATGTGTCAATCGACCTACTGCGAACCGTGGCCATCGTGATGATGGTTCTGGTTCATTTCATGGAGAATTTAGCTGGTTCAAACTGGGGTGTAGCGGGCTTTGGCGCCCCGATATTTAATTTCCTTGTGGGGGTCAGTTATCGGGTTTGGCTCGACTCGCAAGAGAAAAAAGATATTCCCGAAGAAACCATCTTCCGTATTTCGCTACGTCGTGGGCTTTTTCTCTTTGTCTTGGGGCTTGCCTTTAACGTATTCGTCTGGCTGCCCGAGGATGCGTTTAATTGGGACGTACTGACACTTATAGGAACCGCACTGCTTCTACTGAATTTCCTCCGTCAAATACCGACGGTCATCTCGATCGTCATTTCTCTAACCGCGATGGTTATCGGTCCTTTCCTGCGGGAAATCACTGATTATCCGGCATACTGGACCAATGGCTATTTTGAGTGTGATTGGACGTTTTCCGAAATCGTGATGGGTTACTTGTCGAACGGTTACTTTCCGATTTTTCCCTGGATCGCCTATCCATTAATGGGGTTCGTGATCGCCTCTGTGCTTTTCGAGGAAGAATCGACCGAACATCAACCGACGGCAACTACCGCTCTGATCGGTATTATCATGATGCTGGTGACCTTGCTTGCCGTCATTATTGGTCCTCAAACTCCGATGAGCATAACAAAGAGTGTTTTACGCGGATGGACGATGTTTCCACCATCGATTGAATATGTTATGGGAACCCTGGGGATGGCCATTATGGCCTTTTCCCTGTGTCATCGCTGGATCGATCGAGCGATAACGAAAGAGCCTATCTCGGGGTTGCTCAGTATCTGCACAACATTGAGTAAATACTCGCTGTCGATGTATCTTTTTCATCACGTCGTTCACATCTGGCCATTGTGGATTTACGGGGCGATCTATGGCACGGAGCCAACCCAGTTTTGGCGAAATGCCATGCCGATGTGGCCGGCGATAGGGCTGGCGGTCCTGTGCTTGGTACTGGGTTGCGCTCTATTTCGCTGGATGGAACGAACCAAACGCCCCGGCCTGGAATCGTTGATGCGTTACCTGTGCGGATGATTCACGACGAACGCTACTTCTCATAATTTGCGATCGGGGCATTTTTTCCTCACCCTTTCGCGATGAATATGGTAAGACGAATTAATCAGTTTTTTCGGAGAGGGTTTCAACGTGCTAACAATCTTCGGTAAATCACACCGCAACGGCGGGTTCTGCGACGGTGCCACGCGACGCGATTTCCTGACTATCGGCGGTTCTATCGTTGGTGGCGCTTTGGCGCTGCCGCGACTTCTGGCAGCCGACAAGGCGTCTGCATCAGGCATGTCGCACAAAGCGGTGATCAACGTCTTCCTGCCCGGTGGTCCGCCGCACCAGGATATGTGGGACCTCAAACCCGACGCCCCCGAAGGTATCCGCGGCGAATTCAAACCGATCAAAACGAATGTTCCGGGTATCGAAATCGGCGAGCACTTTCCCGAAATGGCCAAGATGATGGACAAGTTCGCTGTCATCCGCTCCATCACGGGATGTGCCGGTGATCACGATGCTTTCCAGTGCATGACCGGACGTAAGAAGAAACCCAATGAAAACGGTTATTGGCCGTCTCTGGGCGCGTGGACGTCCAAGTTGCTCGGCCCGGCGAATAAGGCGGTTCCGCCGCACCTATCGTTGATGTATCGCACCGGCGAGCAACGCTGGGGCTATCCGGGCGATGGTGGATTCCTGGGCATGGGACATGCTCCCTTCCGTCTGGTGGGCGGACAAGGCAATAGCCTCAAAGGCGACAGTATGGCGTTGAAAGGAATCACACTCGAAGGACTGGCCGAACGCTCGCGATTGTTGAAAGTATTCGATTCGCTAGACCGAACACTAGACAAGTCCGGCTCGATGGACGGCATGGACACGTTCACTCAACAGGCGATGGGTATCCTGACTTCGTCGAAAATGGTAGACGCCTTGGACCTGTCCAAAGAAGACCCGAAAGTCGTCGCCCGCTACGGTGTGGACGACCCAGGCTTCGAGCGTGACGGTGCGCCTCGCATGGTTCGTAACTTCTGCATCGCTCGCAGACTCGTCGAAGCCGGCGCTCGCGTGGTGACCATGAACTTCACCCGCTGGGACTGGCACGGTCCAGACGGCAAAAACTTCGTCCAGGGTCGTAAGGACATGCCGCTATTGGACAAAGCGGTCTGCGCCCTCGTCACCGATCTACACGAACGCGGCTTGGATAAAGACGTTTCTGTCGTGGTCTGGGGCGAATTTGGCCGTACCCCGAAAATCAACAAGGACGCCGGTCGCGATCACTGGCCGCAAGTCAGCTGCGCGTTAATGGCTGGTGGCGGAATGAGGATGGGCCAAGTGATCGGGGCGACCAACCGGCTGGGCGAGTATGCGGTCAAGCGTCCGGTGACGCACGAAGAAGTATTCGCAACCCTTTTCACCAACCTAGGAGTCAACTTGCGTTCGGCTCGCGAGTTTGACCCGAACAACCGCCCACAGTATCCTGTTGAGCCGGGGACCGAGCCAATCCGCGAATTAGTCGGGTGATTCGCTTTTATTAGCTGTTTTGCAAGGCGACGATTCTAAGCGAATCGTCGCCTTGTTTGTTTTGGACATTCGTAAGACGGGTAATTTACATGGCAGATTGCGGATACTTCCAATGGCGACCAGTCATCGAGTATCAAACAATACAAATTGCATCCATTTTTTCTCTATTTTTGATGTCGAAGATATAGAATCCATTTGTCGATCCCGCGTGACAGTTGCGTGGGATTGTTCTCGTTCTCTGCTGAGGTGGCTTCATGCGTAAGGTGTGTTTGACAGCTCTCCTGGCGGCAGCCTTCCTGATGAGCGGTAGCACTGGATCTCTGCTCGCTCAAGGCAAAAAAGGCACCGGCACAATCGAAGTCAACGAAAGTGCCAAAGACGGAAAGTTCCGCCTAGCCATACGAAATGCCGATGGAAAATATCTAGCCGGTTCTAGTCCCACAGGATTCGCTACGGAAAAAGAGGCACTTGCAGCCTTAGAAGAGTTGAAAGCCGTTCTGGCGAAAGGCTCGGTTGTAAAACAAAAGAAGGGTGAAGCCGAAGACAAGAAAAAGGACGGCGAAAAGAAAACAACACCAAAAACCAAGGATAAAGCTAAAACCCCTGATAAATAAATTTTCTTCGTTTTGAATGTTTCAAGTCTGCGAGCCGGGGACGATGCTCCCCGGCTGTTTGTTTCTTGTAATATGTTTCATTTGCCTTGCTACACAACTCCGGAAACAGACTCATCCGGCGTGTGTTGAGTTGGCTTGACCCGGTCGAGATCAATTTTGTTTCGCAGGGCCACTCGATTGACAACTTGCAAAAACGCCAAAGCTGCCGCCTCGACAATATCGGTCGATACCGCTCGTCCTGAGAGATTTTTCCCCTGATAGATCGCCTCGACCGAGGCTTCGCCTTGGGCGTCTTCCCCTTCGGAAACACTGCGAATACGAAAATCAGACAATGTCAGTTCAATTCCGGTGATACGCTCGATGGCTTTGAACACAGCATCTACTGGACCGTCACCCAATGCCGCCTCGCGTTTGATCGTCCCGTCTTGATGCCACAAGGCAACGACAGCGGACGGAATCGTTCCCGATCCGCCGTTGCAAGTCACAGTTTCCAGCGTCCACAGTACCGGACCGCTATGAATTTGTGCTTCGGCCAGCGCCTCGATGTCAGCGTCGTAAACTACTTTCTTCTTGTCGGCAAGTGTCTTAAACAAATCGAAGACGCGCTGTAATTGTTCATCCGAAAGAACATAACCCAAGTCAATTACCCGTTGGCGCAACGCGTGCCGGCCGGAGTGCTTTCCCAACACCAACTCCGTGCGAGAAATTCCAACATCCTCGGGATTCATAATCTCATACGTACGGCGTTCCTTTAGCATACCGTCTTGATGGATACCGCTCTCATGGGCAAAAGCGTTTTGACCGACAATCGCCTTGTTCCGCTGCACCGATAAACCGGTCACATGCGAAAGGAGACGACTGGCCGGATAAAGACGTTTCGTGTTGATATTCGTGTCAATGTTGTAGTAATCGCGACGAGTCCGCAGGGCCATCACAATTTCTTCCAGAGCACAGTTGCCTGCTCGCTCGCCGATACCGTTGATCGTGCATTCCACTTGCCGCGCCCCGTTCATGACGGCCGAGAGACTGTTTCCGACCGCCATTCCTAGATCATCGTGACAGTGAGCACTGAGAACGACTTTGTCGATGCCGCGAACATTTTTACGGATGAAGGAGAAAATCGCGCCGTATTGTTCCGGTACGGCATAGCCAACCGTGTCAGGCATATTGATGGTCGTCGCACCGGCTTCAATGGCTTTTTCGACCACTTCTGCAAGGAATTCCAGTTCAGTACGTGAGGCGTCTTCGGGCGAGAATTCCACGTCATGCACCAGTCCCTTGGCCCGCTTGATCCCCTCCACAGCCCGACGGATGATTTCCTCCTTAGCCATCTTGAGTTTGAACTCGCGATGAATGGCACTGGTAGCCAAAAACACATGAATACGCGGTTTGGCGGCGTCCTTGACAGCAGCCCCGGCACGATCGATGTCGGCAGCGTTGCAACGGGCTAAACCACAGATGGTCGGGCCATGTACTTCGCGGGCAATAGCCTGGACGGATTCAAAGTCGCCCGGCGAGGCGATAGGAAAACCAGCTTCGATGACATCGACGCCTAGTTCCTTCAACACGTGCGCGACCTGTAGTTTTTCGGCAAGGTTCATGCTTGCTCCGGGCGACTGTTCCCCGTCGCGGAGCGTCGTATCGAAAATGATCACGTGTTGATCGGCCATGGGACAAAACTCCCCTGAAAACGAAAGCGGCCCCGAGACGCGGTTCGCCCCGGGGCCTTGCTTCGGTTACTTTGATTCGCTCAAAGCTGACAGCGCACCCGGAGTCACTCTCCCGGTAGCGGAAGTAGGAAATCAATCGGGTTGAGTACAGCCATCCGCATTTTTCCAGGCTCCTGCTGGAATTTTAGATAGGCATACGTCTCTACGCAATGGCGAAAATGCTGAATCCCAGATTCTTCATCAGAACTAGCTCCGTCATGAAAAGCCATAATCCCCTACCCGAATGGCGTCCACGTGTGCCGCTCGCAAGGCGTTGACTCAAGAAGATAGAAAGCGGAGGATGCTGATACCGAACCAAAACACTCATTTTTGAATTGGCGTCTTGGTGGTTGATCTTTCAACCATTTGGCCAGTCATGATCAGCTCTAGGTAGAACGTACACCCCGATAGGAACGCATCGAGTACAAACTGCCGATCGCACTGCCGTCCTGCCGATTCGGCCTATCGACAATCGGGGCGAATCGACGCATCTTTATGTATAAATTGAGTTTACACAAAATCAATTCATTGGCACGATGATTGCTTGATTATTATCCAATGACGCCGCAGCACATTTCTGGAGGGTGCCTTATGAACCTGAACCGCTTTACCGAAAAAGCCCGCGAGGCTCTACTCAGCGCGAAAAATCTCGCTACTCGTTTTGGTCAACAGGCCATCGAGCCGGAACATCTGCTGCTCTCCCTACTTGAGCCAAACGAAGGAATAGTCCCGGCTACACTGAAAAAAGCGAGCGTTCCGATAGACGATCTGCGCGAAAAAGCTCGTGCATCTGTCACACGTCTGCCCAAAGTGAGCAATGCTGGCGAACCGCACATCGGATCGCGGTTCAATAAAGTAGTCACCCAGGCAGAGGAAGAAACGAAACCGTTTAAGGACGAGTTCGTTTCCGTCGAACATCTTTTGCTCGCTCTGCTCGATGACACCGCCATCAAACGTCTCATCAACCTGACGCGAGAGTCATTGCTCGAAGCCCTACGAAGCGTGCGCGGCACTCAGCGCGTGACCAGCGAGAACCCCGAAGGTACCTATCAAGCGCTCGAAAAGTTTGGCCGCGATCTCACCGAACTCGCTCGGAAAAACAAACTCGATCCGGTGATTGGCCGGGACGAAGAAATACGCCGTGTTACTCAAGTATTGTCGCGTCGAACGAAAAATAACCCGGTATTGATCGGCGAACCTGGAACCGGAAAGACGGCTATTGTCGAGGGGTTGGCCAAGCGCATCGTGCAAGGCGATGTACCGGAGGGTTTGAAAAATCGCCGTATCGTTTCGCTCGATATGGGCGCACTTATTGCGGGGGCCAAATACCGCGGCGAGTTCGAGGAACGCCTCAAAGCAGTCCTCAAGGAAGTCACGGAAAGCGGCGGCGAGATCATCCTGTTCATCGACGAATTGCATACCGTTGTCGGAGCGGGCAAGTCCGAAGGTGCGATGGACGCGGGCAACCTACTTAAGCCTTTACTGGCACGCGGAGAACTACACTGCATCGGCGCGACGACGCTGGATGAATACCGCCAGCACATCGAAAAAGACCCCGCACTGGAACGACGGTTCCAGCCCGTCAAAGTCGATCAACCCAGTGTCGAGGACACCATCAGTATCCTCCGCGGTTTGAAAGAACGCTACGAAAGTCATCACAAAGTACGCATCAAAGACACAGCCATGGTAGCGGCTGCAGTGTTAAGTAATCGCTATATTGCGGATCGCTTTTTGCCGGACAAAGCGATCGACCTTGTAGACGAGGCCGCAGCCAAGCTGCGCACCGAGATGGATAGTCGCCCCACGCAACTGGACGAAATCGCACGCCGCGTGATGCAACTGGAGATTGAGGCTGTCAGCCTCCGCACCGAGAAAGATGCCGCATCGCGGGAACGGCTCAAGAAACTCGAAGCGGAACTAGCCGACCTCAAGACCGAAGAAGCAGCCTTCACGGTTCGTTGGCAACGTGAAAAGGACGCGGCTAAAAAACCTGTCGAACTGCAAGAACGCCTCGAAGTCATGCGCCAACAAATGGACATGGCCCGGCGCGATGGAAATTGGGAGGCGGCGGCTCGGTTGCAATACCAGGACATTCCAGCCGTCGAAAAGGAATTACAGGCTCTGGAATCATCGACAACCGGGGACAAGCTCATCCGCGAGGAGGTGACGGAAGAAGACATTGCCGCCGTCGTTAGCCGCTGGACCGGTGTCCCCGTCAGCAAACTACTCGAAGGGGAACTACAGAAATTGCTTGGCCTGGAAAATGAATTGCACAAAAGGGTCATCGGCCAAGACGAGGCGGTCACGTCCGTCGCCGAAGCCGTCCTTCGTGCTCGAAGTGGCTTGAAAGATCCCAACCGGCCAATCGGCTCTTTCCTATTCCTGGGCCCGACGGGTGTCGGCAAGACGGAGTTGGCGCGAGCGCTGGCCGAGTTCCTGTTCGACGACGAACGAGCAATGATCCGAATCGATATGTCCGAGTATCAGGAAAAGCACACCGTTTCGCGTCTCGTCGGTGCGCCGCCTGGCTATATCGGCCACGACGAGGGCGGGCAACTCACCGAAGCGGTGCGGCGTCGGCCCTATTGTGTGCTGCTGTTCGATGAAATCGAGAAAGCTCATCCCGATGTGTTTAACGTCCTGTTACAGGTGCTGGACGATGGAAGGCTGACCGATAGCCAGGGTCGCACTGTAGACTTTAAGAACACGCTCGTCATTCTGACGAGCAACATCGGCAGCCAGCGTATTTTACAGTATCAGGGTAGCCACATCGGGGAAGTTTACGACCGGATGAAGGTCGCGGTGCTGGACGAACTGCGCAAGCACTTCAGACCGGAATTCCTGAACCGGATCGATGAGACGATTGTGTTTCATGCACTGACGCCTGACGACCTGAAAAAGATTGTGGACATCCAACTCGGGCGATTGCGTCAACGGCTGGAAGATCGTCGCATCGTGATGGCCTTGAACAATGACGCCAAGGAACATCTGGTTCAGGTCGGGCATGATCCCGCATATGGGGCACGTCCGTTGAAGCGCACCATTCAGAAGGAATTGGAAACAGCTTTGGCCCGACAGTTGCTTGAAGGGAAAATCAAGGACGGTCAGACGGTTCGGGTGGGCTTCGACAAAAAACAATCTCGTTTGACCTTCGTCGCGGAGTAAATCCATGTCGCGCGACTTGATCCGGTTGATGCACGCCCTCTTTTTGCCAGGGGCCGAAGCTTACGAAGGCCCGGCCCCGTGGCGACCACATGCTGACGTATATCGCACGTCCAACGGATGGCTGGTCAAGTTCGAGCTAGCCGGCGTCAAGGCCGAAGACATCGAACTCGACGTTTTAGGCTACACGCTGACCATCCGGGGGCATCGCCGTGACGCGGTTCTCGATGCCGCCACGAGATCAGGCGAACCACCCCCGGTGCATCATCTGTTGGAGATTGGCTATAGCCGATTCGAGCGTCAATTGGAATTGCCGTGCGATTTGAAGACGGCAAACATCACGACCGAACTGCGAGACGGCCTACTACTCGTCCGCATCGTTCCAACCAAGGAGGCACGTCGATGACGCCTCAAGAAGATACCCGGCCAGCGCTTCCTCTGCTGCCACTGAGGAATACTGTGCTGTTTCCGAATCTGTTTATGCCGTTATCGGTTGGGCGTCCCAATTCGTTGGCGGCTGTTGAAGCGGCTTTGACCACGGAAGAAAAGACATTCCTGGTCGCCGCGCAGAAAAACGGCGAAACCGATCAGCCGCGTTTCGACGACCTGTACACAATCGGTGTACGGGCAGTCGTAAAAAAGATGGCACGAAATGAAAATAATGTCATCGAGATGATTGTCCAGGGCGTCGAACGTGTCCGGTTGATTGAAGCAACTTCGAGTGATCCGTTCCTTCAAGTGCGCTATGAGCCTTTGCCCCTGCCGACCGACACCAGCACCGAGTTGGAAGGCTTGCAACGGGCCGTTGTCGATCTCGCGGGCAAGGTATTGGAGTTGGCCGAGGTACAGGTTCCCGTACCGCTGCAACAAATTGTCGCGCAGGCGAACGATCCTTTACGCTTCGCGTTCTTGCTCGGTTCCATGCTCAGCCTGGAGACAGCCAAGGAACAGGCATTGCTAGAGGCCACCTCGCGAATCGACGCCATGCGGCTATTGCACGCTTATCTGGAACACGAGGTTCAGGTTCTGGAAGTTCGTCGAAGCATTTCGCGCAAGGTCGAGACGGAGGTGAATAAGCAACAGCGCGAGTTCATGCTCCGCCGACAAATGGAAGCGATTCAGCAGGAACTAGGCGAAAAGTCACCAGAAAAAGCTGACGCCGACGCAATTCGTCGGCGATTAACGGAGGCCGATCTGCCCGACAACGTACGCAAGGAAGCCGAGCGAGAACTGACCCGGTTGGAACGTTTACCGACCGCCTCTCCAGATCATCAGGTGATTCGTACTTATCTTGAACTGGTTATCGAGTTACCGTGGAAGAAATCGACGACCGATGTCATCGACCTGAAGCGAACACGCGAAGTACTGGACGAGGACCATTTCGGCTTGGAAGAAGTCAAGGTCCGCATCCTTGAAGATCTCGCCATTCTCAAGATGAATCCGACCGCCAAGGCTCCGATCCTTTTACTCGTCGGCCCTCCGGGTGTAGGCAAAACATCGCTGGGTCAATCAATTGCTCGCGCCATGGGCCGACACTTCGAGCGGTTCAGCCTCGGTGGGATGCACGACGAGGCGGAATTGCGTGGCCATCGACGGACCTATATCGGAGCAATGGCGGGGCGACTCATCCAGGCTGTACGGCGGTCGGGCGTGAATAATCCCGTGTTGATGCTCGACGAGGTCGATAAACTGGGTCGCGACCACCGCGGCGACCCGGCCAGTGCCTTGCTCGAGATTCTCGACCCGGCACAGAACAACACGTTCCGCGATAACTATCTCGATCTACCCTTCGACTTGTCCAAAGTGCTTTTCGTGTTGACGGCCAACACTCTTGACACGATTCCCCGACCGCTCTTGGACCGAATGGAGGTAATCCGTTTGTCGGGCTATAGCGAGGAAGAGAAAGAGCAGATCGCACGCCGCTACCTCATCCCTCGACAATTAGCCCACGTCGGTCTAACGGCCGAGCAACTGACGATTAGCTCTGAAGCATTACGACATATCGTGTCGCGCTACACCCGCGAAGCAGGCGTCCGCGAATTAGAGCGACAGTTAGGTCGAGTGGGCCGAAAAATTGCCCGACGATTTGCAGAAGGGAATACTCAGCCGGTGAATGTTGAGTTGGGCGACCTTTTGGAACTACTCGGTCAGGAACGGAACCGGCCAGAGAAATCGCGGCGCGAGTTACCCGCAGGAGTGGCGACCGGTTTGGCATGGACCGAAGCGGGCGGCGATGTGCTTTATGTTGAAGCGGTATCGCGTCCGGGTTTCCCTGGTTTGCGAATGACCGGGCAACTGGGCAAAGTGATGAAGGAATCAGCACGGGCTGCGTGGTCGCTGATCGCCTCGCGAGCCGATTCGCTGGGTATCGAGTCGAGTAGTCTACGGCGGGATGGCGTACATATTCACGTGCCCGCTGGTGCGGTTCCTAAGGACGGGCCGAGCGCAGGGGTAGCGTTGGTGTCCGCGTTAGCTTCGCTGTATACCCATGTCCCGCTCGCTCGCGGCGTAGCCATGACCGGCGAGATTACCCTATCCGGCCTGGTGCTTCCCGTGGGAGGGATCAAGGAAAAGGTTCTAGCTGCTCGACGCGCTGGGATCGCGACAGTGATTGTTCCTAAAGATAATGAACAAGACCTGCGTGACCTGCCGGAAACCGTTCGACGCGAGATGAAGATTGTTCTAGTCGAACGCATCGAGGAAGCGCTCGCGACGACGATACCTTCCGTCGAAACTGTAACAGTTTGAAGCTCTCAGCGAGTGATCGGGAAATGCCGAGCGCTTGCGATTACTTGCGATTCTGAGGGGAAAGGGAAAGCTCCCTCTCCTCTTTATCCCAGTCTTGGAGTTTGCTTCGATGGCTTTTGCGGATAGCTCTTGGCGACGCCGACCACAGAAATCGTCGCCCCTGGTGCCATTGCTGCTAGTTGTGCTCATTCTGGTATTTGGTTGGATAGCCTACAACCAATTTCGTTCGATGACTACGCCTTTACGAGACGAAACCGCACAGCCACGCGCGGTGACTCCGCGTGCCGGACTAACGGATCTGGAGAAAACCAACATCCAGATTTATCGCAACGCGCGTCCAGCAGTGGTTCATATCACTTCGTTGGACATTCGCTCGGGCGGTTTTCGGATGAATGTGCAGGAAGTCCCCAAAGGCACCGGTAGCGGTTTTATCTGGGACGAAGCCGGGAACATCGTGACCAATTTTCACGTCATCCAGGGGGCACAAGGCGCTCGCGTCACTCTGGCCGATGGTACCGCATACCGGGCCAAACTGGTCGGTATCGCACCCGATAAGGATTTGGCTATTCTCAAAATCGACGCTCCCGCATCAGCGTTACATCCAATTCCTTTGGGTACCAGCGACGATTTGGAAGTCGGCCAACTCGTCTACGCTATCGGCAACCCGTTCGGACTTGATCAAACTCTAACGACCGGAGTTATCAGTGCGTTGGGACGTGAAATAAATTCCACTGTCGAAGGACGATCTATCCAGGGCGTCATCCAGACCGATGCTGCCATCAATCCCGGTAACAGCGGCGGTCCTTTGCTCGATTCTTCGGGTCGGCTCATCGGTGTGAATACCGCTATTTACAGCCCTTCGGGTTCATCGGCAGGCATCGGCTTTGCTATCCCGGTCGATGAAGTAAACCGGGTGGTGCCTCAACTCATTCGTAGCGGCAAGGTCACGCGACCGACCCTAGGAGTCCAGGTGGCGGCTGATCAACTATCCGATCAGTTAGGAGTCCAGGGCGCGTTAATTTTGCGCGTCATTCCCGATGGACCAGCGGAAAAAGCCGGACTGCGTTCGACATTACGCGATATTGAGGGACGTATTCGCCTGGGAGATATTATCGTCGCGGTAGATGGAATGCCGGTCAAACGGGCACGGGACTTGTTCAAACTGTTGGAACGCTACGCAGCCGGTGATCGAGTCAAGTTAAGCGTGCAACGCGGAGCCGAGACGGTGGAAATAGAAATTATCTTGGGAACGAGCTAATGGACAAGGTGGGGGCCGGGTGCGATAATTTCAATTTCCGCTCCAACCCGTTCGAGGATCTCTCCATGCGCGTTTGTGTGATGTTCTTAGCCGCGCTTATTGCGTCTGGGGCGACGTTGTCGCTCTTGCCTGCCGCCGACCCGGTGACGGGGCTGTCCGAGTTGTCTTGGAAGAAAACAACGATTGACACCGCCTTCCGCTCCGAAGGCGTGACGGTTGCCGATGTTAACAAAGACGGTAAACCTGACATTATTAATGGGGAATGTTGGTACGAAGCTCCAACGTGGAAGCGCCACGAAATTCTACCCAGCAAGGACTACACCCAAGGCAAAAATAACGTCTACAGCAACAGCTTTGCTTGTTGGGCCGAAGACCTCAATGGCGACGGCTACCCCGATCTGATTGTCATCAATTTCCCCGGTGCGCCGTGCCATTGGTTCGAGAATCCCCAGGGTAAAGAAGGCCATTGGAAGAAGCACGAAATATGGCACAGTGCCTGTAACGAGACACCGCAATATCTTGATTTGTTGGGAACCGGTAAGAAGGTTTTGTTGATGGGATGGCAACCCAAGACTAGCAAGGGAAATCAGGGACAGATGGCCTATTTCACCCCTGACCCCACTTCACCGGCAAAGCCGTGGATCATGAACCCCATCAGTGAGGAGAGCAAGCCCGGCAAGGAAATTCCCGGTACCCAACGATTTTCGCATGGACTGGGAGCCGGTGACTTGAACGGCGATGGCCGACTCGATGTGATTTCTACAGGAGGCTGGTGGGAACAACCCGAAAAGCCGGACGGCAAAACGCCGTGGAAGTTCCACCCTTTGAGCGGAATCGAAGCTAGTGCTGACATGTACGCCTATGATGTCAATGGTGACGGCAAAGCCGATATTTTGTGCACGTCGGCTCACAAGTTTGGAATCTGGGCGTTCGAGCAGCGGGCCAGCAAACAGGGTGTGTCGCCGACGTTCATCAAGCAGGACTTATTCCCGCAACTCGTAAGTGAGACGCACGCCGTTGTTATGGCCGATATCAACGGAGACGGGCAACTGGATTTCGTAACCGGCAAACGGTGGTGGTCGCACGGCCGAGCCGAACCAGGAGCCGACTGGCCTGCGATGATCTATTGGTTCGAAGCCAACCGGATTAAGGATGGACCTCGAAAGGGCCAAGTAACATTCACCCCCCGCGCTATTGACACTGACTCGGGAATTGGAACTCAGTTTGCTGTCGTGGACGTCAACGGCGACGGCCTGCTCGATGTGGTCACATCAAACAAACGCGGAACGTATTTGTTCGAGCAGGTACGAAAAACAAAGAAATAAGTGGCCTGCCGATCCCGAGACGATGGAAGTTTGCGGGGAACAGGAAGGCTTCCCCTCTCTCCATATTCGCGAAACGAGTAGGCGATTGTAGCTTCCTGATTGACGAAAAATTAACTTTTTTCGCGTCGCCATAGCCGACAGCGATGGGCCGAGCCGAACAGCGTCCGTTCGGCTTTAAATTCGCGAACAAGGTTGTACCCCGATCCTGGATCGAAACGCTCGCCTGCTAGTAATAGGGTGGCGTCTTGTGGCGTGGTGGTGATCTGAAGCTCGGCTCGCGATCTGCCACGCATCCGCAAATGTGTGACGAGATGAAATGCCTCACCCTGAGAGATATCGCGAAAAGTGGTCGTTCCGCTAGGATAGACAACCGCGACGCTAGTCCCTTGCTCTGCCCTTTGCTCCAAATCAAGCAACGCCTGCCAGTTCAAGCGGTTACGCATGATGATCTCGTCTTGACGGAGTAGCCCGCGCCAACCGATGACCAGCAGCATCACGAACAATACTCCAACCGTCAACCGATGAAACACCAAAGGGGCAGATAGAGCGACCGTTAGCGACAAAGCTAGTAGCAAGTCGAGGCCCCAAACGGAGGGCATTGTATATCGCGAGTACATCATGGGAATCGGAAGATAGACGATGAATCCCGCGAGAAAAAGTAAACCGGCTGCAATTAGTTCCACCCGAAATCGCTTTAACTCTCGCAACGGCACCAACACAAACAACAAGAGCAAAGCCGGCCAGGTCACCCCAATCGCAAACGTGGAGTACAACGCCCGTCCAAAGTGTAAGACGTTTAGGACTGACCATCGAATAGTGTACTGTTCCGGCGTGGGAGCAATCTTCAGCCACACGAAATGAATAAGGGGGAGAATAGATAACGCCAAGTAACAGACGGCCCCGCCCATCTGTAACCGCCAAGGACGACTACCGGCCATGAGACGAAGCCAGACCAATGGCGGTATTAGCGCGATAAAGACGTTTTTGATCCCCAGACACAACAACAGCAGAATGACCCCAGCCGCATCCCAGCGTTGCTGATGCACGGCGCGACTCGCTCGCAACGCGCACACCAAGGCAAGCATCGCATACGGCATCGCGTACGCTTCCGGCATTGCCAGGCTGATCCAGATTTCCGAGCGGAATGGGTTCCACTGGACGAAAGCCGCGACAAGCAAAGCGGCACCGGGCTGTGTACCGAACTCCGTCAAAAGTAGTAGAAGTGTGGCCGTGGCAAATCCGCACCACACGAGCCGGGCCACACGACGAGCAACCGGATCGGGACCAAACAATCCGGCTGCGGCATGCCAATGCGCCCAGGTCACAGGACGAAAAGGACCGGTCGTTTTGAATTCGTGTAAGGTTGAAGAGGCGACGGCATGGAATAGGTTGGTCGGAAAAGTACCCTCTGGTGGATAGACAATACAGCTATCCTCTGTACAGTCAAAGGGACTCCATAGCATCGGGATATAGATGGCCGGGATCAAAACTGATCCGAGAATTAGCCACCAAGGGCAACGAAAAATGGGCATTTAACTCTCCCGAACATACTTTTTCCTTACATAGGGGAGAGAATCGGAATTATCAAGTTAAATTTTTTGGCGTGTCACTTCAGCAAATTCAGCGCTCCCAGACTCAATGTTGTCACTCCCAACCGAAGACTCGGCTCTGGTTCGGGATAATACAACGCTGAGTGCATCGACGGCAACGGGGAACCACCGTTTTCCGCTTTCAGCACCTTGGCCGGGTCGATGGTGCCAAGCCACCACATGAACACCGGTGTTTTGCCCACGGCATAGCGGGCGAAATCCTCTCCACCCATCAACGGTGGACGCGGTAGGACATTTTTTTCACCCAGCACATTTTTGAAGACCGCCACCGTCTTTCGCGTCAATTCAGCGTCATTACTTAACGCGGGCGTGAATTCGGCTAAGTCTACCGTCACTACGGGCGGCGGCGCGTTGGCTGCCTTCGCGCATCCTTCGGCTATCCGTTTGATGCCATCTAGCAAATGTTTACGGACGCTTTCTTTGAAACTACGTACCGTCAGTTGCAGCTTGACCTCGTTGGGGATGATGTTGTGTTTCGTCCCACCATGGATAGAGCCTACCGTGACCACCGCCGAATCCACGGGGTTGGTCTCGCGGCTCACGAGCGTTTGCAAATCCATGATAATCCGCGCTGATAGAACAATTGGGTCCACCGTCATATGTGGTGTGGCGCCGTGGCCCCCCTTGCCTTTGACGATGATGTCAACGCTATCGACATTGGCCATTGCCATCCCTTCGGTATAGCCGATGGTTCCATGTGCCCTTTGGGCGTCAGCATGCAGTGCCAGGCAATAATCGGGCTTGGGAAACTTTTCATAGAGACCGGCTTCGAGCATCAAGCGTGCTCCGGTGCCGATCTCCTCGGCTGGCTGGGCAATAAAAACAAGCGTTCCCTTCCATCGGTCTTTCATACCGCTTAGAACGCGAGCGGCCCCGACCCACGAGGTCATGTGAATATCATGGCCGCAAGCGTGCATTACACCGACTTCATTGTCGTTCTTGTCGCGAACACGGACCTTACTGGCATAAGGAAGACCGGTGGCCTCTGTGACGGGTAATGCGTCCATGTCGGTGCGAATCAGCACAGTTGGCCCTTTGCCGTTCTTAAGAACACCGACGACACCAGTCGCGCCGAATTTCGTGGTTACATCGAAGCCAAGATTTTTCAACTCTGCGGCCAGTTTGGCGGATGTGCGGACTTCCTTGAGCGATAGTTCCGGATTGGTATGCAAATCTTTGTAGAACGCAACAAGATCACCAATCTCTTTTTCCATCCGTTTACGAACTTCGCCGTTAGGCTCGTTTTCACCGGATTTAGCCTCGTCGGCGGTGGTTCGCGGTTCGCCCGTTGTCATCAGCCCTATGATTGCCGCGACGGCGATGAAGCGCCAGTACCCATACATGAACAATTCCTCCCGAAATGAACCGATTCGCAAGTCAATTTACGGGGAATCGAATCAAAAATCCCCAGAGATTCCCCATTTTCTCCGTCTGTTTTCATTTTCTGATGCGTATAATTAAATTGGTTAGATTGAGTTATCCCTCATAAGGGACCCGCTCGAGGTCATCTAGAGACACCATGCGGTCGCTGATGTTCCTCATCGGGAGAAATGGTTTCTTTTACTGGTGAGATTGGTATCATGCAGGTAAAACGGCTTACGGTAAAGCAGAAGAAGGAAATCTTCAAAGCTCTGGTGGAGTTACAAGACTTGCAGCAGGTGACGGTGGTCGATTCGATCAAACGCGTCGCCGAGCAGTTTGGTATAACCGAGAAAGAACTCCGCAAAATTCAGGATGAAGGGATCGAGCGCGAGTGGCCGCCACTGGAACAAGCGGTCTAAGGTCATTCGCGCAACGTCACCTCAATCAAGGCGGGTCGTCCTGACGCTAATGCGTTGGTTACGGCCCGTCTTATTTTTTCCTCTGTATCCACTTCGCTGTACTCAAACCCGAACGCTCCCGCCATTCGACCGAAATCCGGATTATTTAGCTTAACTGCTGTAGTCCGTCCGGGATAGTGACGCTCTTGAGTGGCCTTGATCAACGTCAAACAAGAGTCATTAAACAAGATGATTATGATGGGTAATTTTTCCTGTACGGCCGTTGCCATCTCCAAGGCCGACATTTGGAAGCCACCATCGCCGACGACCGCCACAACAGGACGTTGACCAGAGGCAGTTTTGGCACCTAAAGCCGCAGGCAAAGCGTAGCCCATTGCTACCGAGCCAGCCGGGTGTAGCCATGAACGTCGGCCGCGCAAACGCAATCGGCTCATCAAGATATAGGCTGATCGTGTCACATCGGCAGCGACAATCGCGTCAGCCGGAAGCGTATCGTTGAGAACCGTAGAAATATCCATTCCACCTAGTAGCCATTCGGATGGCTTGGAACTGCTATACCAAATCGGTCGCGGTTTCGGGAAGTATGACGCCATCGCGGCAATCGTCTTTGCAGCATCTCCCACTAACCCGATTACAGGCTGATAGTGACGGCCGATTTCTGTCTGGTCAATATCGATCTGGATCAACTCAGGCATCGCTAAGCGCCATGAACCGGTCGCCAGTTGAGTGAAACGGCAACCAACCGCCAGTACGCCGTCGGCCTGGTCAAACGCCACAGATAAATACGGCCCCATGTCACTGAGATCGGAGGTAACTCGATCCCAGGGCATTCCCTCCGCATCAGGATAGACACTCTTCCCGTTCGCCGTGTGATAGACGACCGCGCCCAAGCCCGATGCCAAGGCCGCTACCTGATCTTCGGCACCGATCGCGCCACCACCCACCAGGATAATCGGACGACTCCAGCAACGAATTCGGGCGACAGCTTGGGTAACGTCTGGGGCAATAGGTACTTCAACCGAGGGAAGATGATCCGGCACCGTCTCGCCCGGTGAACGTAACACATCGACCGGCACTTCAAACAAGACAGGTCCGGATCGCCCAGTGGTTGCGGTTTGTATAGCACTGTCGAGCAAAGGAATAACCTGATCTGCTCGTTCCGCCCGGTAAACCGCCTTGGTAAAGTGACGACATGCCGCAGCCTGTTCATTTTCGTGGTAATATCCGGAACGTAGCCCAGCAGCTTTGGTGGAAACCTGCCCGCTCACACACAGAACAGGTATGGAGTCGGTATGCGAGGTGGCCAAAGCCGTAGCAGCATTGTAAACACCCGGTCCACATACAGCCAAACATACCCCGAGCCGACCACTGGCCCGAGCGTAACCGTCGGCCATGAAAGCGGCAGCTTGTTCGTGTCGAGTTAAGAAATGTCGTATCTCGGGGTAATCAATTAAAGAATCATAGATGGGCGTCAGTTGCCCACCGGGATAACCAAAAACATGTCTCACACCGTGCTGTGCCAGGCGATGAACCAGCCCGAATGCCGCCGTCACTTCTTGGCTCCATTCGACACCGTAGCATGAAGATAAATATCGTTTGCAGTGCGTTTAGGAACCATGCGAGAAACGTATTGAAGCCAAACTTTTTTTAGGTGATCTTCCGGAGGAGCATATTTAAGCTCATACGATGTCCATAGTATATAGCCCTCGACCAGGTTAAATACTTTCTCAGCGGATTGGTTACTGTAGGTATGTAGGACAATATCGCCGCTTAAGGAATTCGCATTAAAAGTGGCAGAGCCGTCAATTAGACGGCAATGGCTCAGGATCTCACCAATTAACCCCTCGTCAATCGTCTTAGGCTTCGGAATCGTCCCCAATTTTTTCGGGGCGACCGCAAACCACAGGTGTGTTTTGTTATCATTTTTCTTGGTGAATGCTATGTAGGAATTACGTAGGTTTTCATCGAGCTGATTCAGATTGACCGTGCCTTGGCTCGCCTGATTCACATATGCGACGGTACGCTCAACCTTCGTTGATGCGATTAGATATGGACCACTTTCTGCCGCAAAGATGGGCTGTGGCGAGGCATTGGGAAACTCCATGATCGAGTGACCATCTTGCTCCTTGATGGCAATCGATTTATCGGGCGAATAGTTGAATTGAGTGCGATTCCCCCCAGCTCGAAGCAGCCATGACGGCACCCCAGTGGACGAAGCCGGATAGGCAAATCGAACCCAGTCCACATCCGATGGAACAATCTTCATTGCTTCCATCACGGATTTTCCGGCTAAATCGATAGGTGTTGATACTGGTTTTTCTTTTTGTTTACGCCGAAATATCCCCGCTGTCAGAAATACCTGAGGACGAACTTGAACAACGGCAAAAGTGTCAGGCGGGAAGAAATGGACAAGATGATCAACTGCCGGTTTTTCCACGACTGGAGGCGTAACCGGCTTTTCAGGAACTTTTTTAGTTTCTGGTTGATTTGAGTTATTCGATGTTTGAATCGCCAAACCGCGCAGGATCAGGATCAGAGCTAAAGCGGCTATAATCCCACCTAGAAGCATCGGCCATCGAGGAAATGGATCGGGTCGAGCGGTAGGAATGCGCGGAGCAATAGGTCCAGACAGAACGGAAAGAGTTTCCTCGCCTAGTGCCAGGGCTTCGGTATGCTGCAACTGTTCGCCCGAAGCCATCATCACTGATTGCGAAAACTGCGGGGAAAACTCCGACACCGTTGGCACAAGTGCAGGACTGTCGACCACGATGAGCGGAGCCGTCGGATTGGACGAAGAAACGGCAGTTAGCTCGTGAACCAATTCCAATCCGGTAGAATAACGCTGCTCTGGCTGTTTGGCCATCAACCGCTTGATAATCTGAATCACGCGAGGTGGCACATCTGGACGGCGACTCGATAGCGGGGGTGCTTCGTCGGTCTGATGGCGAAGGAGTTTCTCCAACGCTTGCCCCCCGGCAAATGGAGGTTGGCCAGCTAACAAGTGATAGAGGGTACAACCCAAGGAATACAGATCGGCTCGACGATCAACACTGCGTGCGTTCCGCGCCTGTTCTGGGGCGACATAATCCATGGTACCGATAACGATGCCCCGTTGCGTCAGGGCCATCTCCGTAGCTTCCGCTGTTGCGGCCTGATGCCGGACGAGCCCCATGTCGAGCACTTTGATGATAGCCCCTGCCAACCAACCGATGCTGCGTGAGTCTACGCTCTTGAGACCGCCTTTAGGTGCAACAAGTAGATTTTGCGGCTTGATATCTCGATGAACGTATCCCTGCTCGTGTGCATGATGCAGACCCAGAGCGGCTTGCCGGATGAAGTCGCATGCCAACGCTACCGGTAATGGGCCGCACTGCTGTAACAACTTGCTCATGTCCAGCCCGTCGATGAATTCCATCGACAGGTAATATCGTTCGCCATCGACTCCAGCGTCGTGAACCGCGACGATATTTGGATGAGACAGTTGAGCTGCCGCTTCCGCTTCGCGAATAAACCGCTCCCGAGCTGTGTTATTTTCTAGCAGATTATGGCCAATAACCTTCACGGCGCAGATGCGAAGCAAACGACGATGACGAGATTTGAAAACCTCACCCATACCCCCTCTACCGATTCGAGCCATCAGTACATAGGGGCCGAGCAGCAGGGATTGACCTTTACCCGTGAGAATCTGGTTTGCCTGAAAAGCGGTCAACCAATCGCGTTCGATTAATGAACGAGCAAGATCGCGTGCAGGAATATTCTTTCCCGCCATCTCCCTCGTGATGTGTTCAAGCTGACCGGACGCAAGGATATCTAATCCTCGTAGCGTCTCGATCAGTCCACTACTTGCCTCAAGGGACATCATGGCGGACTCTTGTACGTTTTTTGTTATCTTAGATCATAATAACGCGGAAGGCAACTGGTCCTTTTTGCTAAATCCGCAAAAAACCACCTATCTTCTTATTTTCCCCATCGTCCGCACACCGGACCACATGGCGGGCCTTCGGAACGGCACGAAGCCTTGGCTGTTTCTTCTCGCGGCGCGGCTGGTAAACTCATAAGGCGTTGTAATTCGACCGAATGACACTCGGGACACTCGGGCTGCTCTCCACCGAAGACGAGAGCCTCGAAGGTCTCCCGACATGAACAACAACGATATTCGTAAAGAGGCATCGCCCTTCCCTCACTTGTCGCGCCTGCGAATATGCTCGCTGGCTTGTATCAGTGTACGACGTTCTTCCTCTGTCAGTCCTTTGACACCGACCCTACCTACCTTTTCTAAGATGGCGTCTACCCTTGCGGCTTGGTATTGATCCGCCTGACGTGTTGATACTGGAGTCTGTTCACTTTCGGGACTGAAGAGTTTAAGCCGCGGCCTCGACCGGACCACCCGAAAATGGAAATGAAACCGGACCAGATCGGTCAGTCGCATCGACCATCGGTAATAGAGATAACCGAATAATAGACCACCCAAATGCGCCGCAGAGGCAACCTGAGACGGAACCTGGGCCAGCAACGTGAACCCATCCATAACGATCATCATCACCACGATCACCCAGATCGAAACCGGTATCACGAGAAATAGGAAGACCACTTGCCGCGGATTATAGATCGCCGACAGCATCATCACCGCTGCCACAGCCCCTG
>RGDT01000003.1 GCA_009918525.1 Planctomycetia bacterium | reverse complement strand
TAACGATAGGCAATGGCTAAAACGCACAAGACACCAAGCAATAACGGCATCGCGTGTAACACGATGCCGTTAGGTGTTTCATTGTAGATGATACCGTGATTCATCGCTCTATCCCTCGTGAAGCATAAGCGTCAGGATAGGGGGCGCGTGGTCGAATGTCAGGAGTTACTTTTTGGCCGTCTCGGTGCTGGTGGACTTTTCAGCTTTCTTAATCAGTCGCTCAAGCTCTTTCTTGAAGCGTTTTTGTTTTTGAACCCGTCGCGTTCCCGAACGATTTGCGCCCATTGGTCAGCTCCCCTACAGGGTAGTTTTTTAATAGAAACATCAATCTATCAGATGGACTCACATCGGCCAAGTTCAAGCGAAACCTGAAGCGAGAGTTTCCAGAATATAATTACGCACCAGCGGAATATCCACTGCGGTCGCAAGCTCGATATTCGGACGGTTCGTGCTTCCCCAACGTGCGTCGAAAACGCTCATGCCGCGCGTCAACTCCCCGCGAGTTTCCACATCGACCCACATCGGACACAGTGTGAACGCCTCGATCCGCGATAATGCCGCCACACCCAAGACATCGTTTAGGAGAACGCCTTCCTTCCCTCTCAGACCAGACGTCGGGGCGATGGCCAACGGAAGTACCGTCCGCAGAAATCCGCCCGCACGTGAGTCGGTTGGCGGCAGATTCCGTAAATCGGCAGGAGAAAAAACGAGTTTATTGCTCACATCCAGAGGTAAAAGCGTTAAGGGAACCCCGCTGTGCAACAACTGTCGAGCTGCGGCCGGATCGCACCAGAAATGAAAATCGGCCACCGGTGAGACATCACCAGGTTCGTGCCAAGCTCCGCCCACAAAGACCACGCGTTGCAGCGTTCGGGGTAGGTCGGTGTCACGGTCCATCGCTCGCGCCAAGACGGTCGCCGGACCGAGGAGTAAGATAGTTACCTCGCCGGGATGTGCGCGGGCCGTTTCGGAGATCAGGCGGTCGGCCGGATGCGGATGGTGTAGCTCCACACTAGGAAAATCGGCTCCTCCCAGTCCGTCAGGGCCATGTAGTTCGTGCATCTTCCGCTCGTAATCGATGGGTAAGGCTGCACCAATGCGCGGGCGTCGCGGGGGGTCGAGATGCTCTACAATCGTGAAGACGTTTCGCGTGGCCTGTTCATGGCCGACGTTTCCCGCCGTTGCTCCGATGACGAGTAATTCCAGTTGGGGATCAGCCAGAGCGAGAGTCAGGGCGAAGGCGCCATCAATGCCGGTGTCGGTCACGACGATCAGTTTGCGTCCCATTCTGTGCATTCCTTCGTGGGAAGGGGGTATTCGGGGAGAGGTGGAGCTTCCCCTCCAGAACAGAAGCCATCAAGCATCCTGCCGCGAATTTTGCACGAGTGCATCCAGCACCGCGTTCGCCTTACCCGAATCGATGGCCGTTGCCGCGACGGTGACACCGTCGGTAAGTCGTTCGGCTCGTCCAGCCACCCACAACGCAGCTGCCGCGTTGGCGAGCACGACATCACGAGCCGGTCCTGTTTTCCCAGCCAGTACGTCCCGAATTATGGCGGCACTGGTTTCCACGTTTTCAGCTCTCAACCGGTCAAGAGAATGGAACGGCAAACCAAAGTCGTCGGGTGTCCAGACACGCACAAAGACTGAATGGTTTTCGACCACTCGAACATCCGTCGGGGCGGTGAGGCTAACCTCGTCTAGGCCGTCTCGAGCGTGGACTAACACAGCACGTTGTATGCCAAGACGCGCCAGGGCCCCAGCCATTGGGTCGAGCCATTCCTGTCGGCCTACACCTAGCAGTTGAAACGAAGCATCAGCTGGATTGCATAATGGCCCCAGGGCATTAAAAAGCGTTCGCATCCCAAGTCGGCGACGCACCACCGCCGCACGCGCTGCGGCCGGATGATAGACCGGGGCCAGACAGAAGGCCATATTGGCAGCATCCAGGCAACGCCTTGCGTCCGCTGGGTTCCCGCTTGTCGTAACCCCAAGATTTGCCAAGACATCAGCACTACCGCTGGTACTGGAGACGGCACGATTGCCGTGTTTGACGACAGGAACACCGGCAGCGGCGACGACAAAAGCCGTAGCCGTGCTGATGTTAAATGTAGCCAACCCATCGCCACCTGTGCCGCAGGTATCGAGGACAGAGTCGCGACCGGTTACAAGTGGTTTGCAATATTGACGCATGACGCCCGCGGCGGCAGCTAGTTCGTCGGCCGTTTCGCCTTTCATCCGCAGGGCGACGAGGGCGGCGGCTAGGTCGGTATCAGTTAATTCATCACCAAGAAGCCCGATCATGAGGCGGCGCATTTGATCGGCAGTGAGATCACGTCGATCAAGTAACTGAGACAAAATAGACACAAACCAACCCGGAGCCGCACCACCGATCATCGTTATAACTCCTAAGCGCGGTCGGACCGGAACAATCTCTGATCACGACCATACCAAAATTCGGTGATTATTACAAAAAATTCTCTTCCATCATGTACGCGAGTCTAATATACTTATTTTTATGGTGAACGTAAGCCGATCGCGAGATCGGATAGTACTTTTCCTGGAGAAAAGAATCATGGCTGACCTCAGTACACTGACGCAAAAACAACGCGAAATCTACGATTACATCAAGGAACATATCGAAGCCAACGGCTACCCGCCGACGGTTCGGGACATTGGCAAGGCGTTTCAGATCGAGTCACCCAATGGGGTGATGTGCCATCTTAATGCGCTGGTCAAGAAAGGGGCCATCATCCGCAAGGGGCAGTCGGCTCGGGCGATTCGGTTGGTCGATGCGCCTACCAACTCGAACAAAGGGGGCACGGAATTGCCCCTTTTCGGATCGGTGGCTGCAGGTGTGCCGATTGCAGCAGAAGCGACCCATGAACGCTTCAATTTTCAAGAGATGTTCGGTGGTCCGAATCACTTCGTGCTAGCGGTTCGTGGCCAATCTATGATCGAAGATCACATTGACGATGGGGACTATGTAGTCATTCGCCCGCAGGCAACCGCTGAGAACGGAGAGCGTGTTGTCGCCATGATTGATAACGAAGTGACCCTTAAGAAGTTCTACCAGAAAGAGGGGCGAATTACACTACAGCCGTGTAACGGGTCCATGAAGCCGATTGAGGTAAACCCTGAGTCCGACACCCGCGTTCTGGGGTTGCTAGTCGGTGTTTTGCGAAAGTGCCGCTAGTCGTTGCAGGTGGTCGCATTGGGTTATTTGGGAGCTAGCGACTGTACCAAGCGATGAGGCGCGACAGTTCGCCTGCCATCATCCACAGGCTGAGTTGCTGGCGGAATGTCACCAGTACTCGGTTGAAGCCAAAATGATCGTCGATAACGGTTAGGCTGTCGATGATGGCTTTTTCCCGTGGGGTGTCGCGATACAATCGCGATGCCCACATGACCAAGGGATATGTCAACACCAGTAACTCGAAACCCCGCCAAAACGGCATCCCAAACGAGGCTGCTCCGCAAAATTGTAGTGAACTTATTTTGACTGCGTAATATCTCGTCAACACCGCTTCGGCGTCGGCAGGTAATGGGCCCCGCGGTATCTCGGCATCCTCAAATGTCGCTTCCGGTAACCTTTTGTGTAAGCGTGGCACCGGTCCCGTTCCACGAGCGAAACGCCAAGCGGCGTATAGCCGTGCGAACGGTCCGGATAGTCCCTCGCCACGAAACGGGCCGTGGTCTTTTCGGGTAAACAACGCGGCTGCCTGGCGGAACAAAATTCGCGCCGTCCATGTTGGACGCGGCAGCTGCGTTGGACTGCTTGACACCTCTTGATCGGCGGCGGAGGTGAGTAGTTGGAACAATTCTGCCAGCCGTTTACCCCGAACATCGCTCAGGTTGGCTTGCCTCATCGAAGTCATCACATGCAGGCACTTCCGCAGTCGCAGTTCGACCGGCTCCTTCGTACGGCGAACAATGGCTGAAAAACCATCGACCAATCGCAAGGTGTCCGGCCAGTCGAGGCGTTCGCCGTTGTCCAATCGCGGTGGTGGGGTGAGTGAACCATCGGTCTGGAGACTTAGCTTTTCGCGTTGCACCAATTCAGCGGCGAAAAGTCGCAGGTCGGCATCATGCTCGGGCAAGGAGCGACCGCGGTTGGCAGCGACGGACGGACAGGCGAACCGCATCCCGACACGCCATTCGACTCCAGCGGGCACGAGAATAAACGGATAGAGACGACAGGGTAGGGGTTTCGTTTCATAACCGTGCTTTTCGTGGATTCGGCAGCGACCTTGATCGCTTAGGAAAACGCAAGATCCATCCGCCCGATGGTTCAACTGCAGCCCGGTACCGAATGTGCTTGCCTGCACAACAGGTTCGCGGCCGTCGAGTTCCTCGCGAGTCCAGCCTTGTGCCTGAATCCGTTGAGCTTCCTCCGGCGATAAGAGAATTCGATATTCCTTGCAACACGCTCCGGTAGCGTGACAATCCCAGTTTTGCACGACCGGCAAGCTCTTGATCGGCAACGGCATGACGGCTCCGAGGTATCACTTTGTGGTCGAGTTCTTTCTTACCCTAATTCTAGGCTTCACGCTGCTTGACGCAATGATTCCGCCGATGTTGAAGTTCGGCCGCCCATGGTCGGTAAGATCCCCAGCACGACTATCACAGCTATTGCTCCGATGCTAAACAATGCCGTCAATCCCCATTTTTCAACGGCCAAACCGATGAGCAAAGGGCCACTCAGGCTGCCCACGCAGTTTGCCATCAAATAGTAGGCGTTGGCTCGGCTCAAGGCGGAGGATGGGACGCGTTCGCCCAGCAGTGCCAGACCCAAGGGGTACAACGCCCCACATGACGCACCCAGTACAAACAAAATGCCGACAAGCACGAGCAACGGCGCAAACGGGACCATGGCCAACCCGGTAAGTAAAGCCATCAAACAGAACGCGACGGATCGCTTCAAACCGATTCGGTCGGCGACATACCCCAGCGGCAGCTGCGCGATGATTACACCCACGAACAACCCACTCATCAGGATGGCCGCAAACGACTCCGATGCACCGCGGCCCAAAAGGTATAACGTCAAGAATGCGAAGGTTCCGCCTTCTAAGAAGCCTTGTACCCATGCCGTCGCGAAACAAAACCCCTCGTTCCACCACGAGATATGGCCTTCGGAAACTGTTTCCGGCGCCGATGCGTTCGCGGGCATTGCTACCCAGGCCAACCCCGTAGCGACAAGTGTTACCGTCGCCGCTAAAAAGTAGGGCAGCGTTGCAGTAAGCGGATAGAGCGGCAATCCGAGTCCCGAGCCGATGGCTAGCCCACACGCCACGCAAAAGGCATAGAAGCCAAAATTTGAAGCGCGATGACTTTTGGGGGCATGATGATTGACGAGCGTTTCCATTGGTATCAGGCTTAGCGCTGTGCCGACGCCACCGACGAAACGCACCACGTGCCAAAGCATCGCCCCGGATACGATCGGAAAAATCATCGTCGTAGCGGCATCGAGGGCCATTCCGATCATAACGCACCAACGACCATAACGCATCAAGAGCGGTACGACGGGAGAGGCTGCGGCAACACCGAGATAATAAAGACTCGTGTTCAACCCAATCGTCGATGGTGATTCACCGGCATCCTGCATCGTCAGGGGGGCAAGCGATGAAAGTAAGCCGAAACTTACTGCCCAACCGAGGCTGGCGACACTCACCAGATACAAACGAACGCGGTTTGACATCGCGGACATGCGGCTCCTCCGATCCCGCGAAAATAGCACAAGCGAAAAGTAGCGTTCAGGCAGCCATCCCCCGGTTGGGACGATTCTTGATGATGGGAGGCAATACCGTGCCTCCAAACCACCCACCGACCGTCCCCAAGGCCAGAGAAACCAATAAGAGTACACCCGAGGCACCATTCCATGCCGATGGACGCAGCAATCCGAACGCGAGCAGGATGGTACTCGTCCCGAGTGAAACCGCCAACCCCTGTTTCAGCGGATTGGGAGTGTTGGCCCCGGCGATGAAACCACCTAGCAAAATAGCCATTATCCGCACTTCCCAAATAATGAGACGTTCGTGCAGATCACTTTCGGTGCCGAGCAAACCACCGGAAATATCGAGCAGCTTGGCGTACAGCAACCCGGCAAAATACGCACCGCTGAAACTGATGGTCACGCCAATCAAAACGCCTGGCCATGCGATGGGGCCATGAAAAAGCCGTTTCGTCGGGTATTGGACAAATCTGCTGGTTGTTCCCAGAATTTGAGTAAATTTAATTTCTTGTTGCGCACGCCAAATCCACGATCCGATAGCGGCTCCAATCGCACCAACTGCAGCGAGTCGTAAAGGCAATGTGAAGAATAGCAATAGCCCCATCGCTTCACTCGGGATGGAACGAAAAATTATTGCTATTATCCCGTGAACTGCTCCCAGGATAGCCCCTAGATAAACGGGGTGAGTTTGTCTCAAGCCCGCGAACAAAGCCCCGAGCAATACGGCAAGCCATTGCATTATTTGCAGAATCAACGCAGATTTTGAATGAAGCCCTAGTTCCGAAGCCGACGAGCTTCCAAGGAGAAGCAACGATGCGTGTAATAACCGGTCAAGAGCGTAAAAAAGTCCTTGACTGAAAATAATACCGATGACCAACCGTGCGAGCGGCCGTTGCAGCCAAGTGGAATTTCCATGGTCTTCGGCCGATGAAAACGCGCCGCATTTCAGGCATATACCATCATGGTGAAACTCGTAACCGCACTTCGTGCAACTCGCGGGCATTATCCTCCCCTCAACACTAAGGACACGTGCTGTAGAAATATAGTGCAGAAATTGAATCGGTGACGTTTTCCTCTCTCTCCTGGATCGAAGTCATGAGTGGACCTTATGTTCTTTCCATTGATCAGGGCACTACCAGCACGCGAGCGATTGTTTTTGACCGGGCTGGTAACGCTCGTGGTCGTAGTTCTCGTGAATTGACGCAGTACTACCCTCAACCCGGATGGGTTGAACACGATCCGGAGGAAATCTGGCGCGGCGTTTGTCTAACGGTTCCCGAGGCTCTCGCGGATGCGGGATTGTCTGCTAGCGATCTGGGAGCCATCGGTCTAACCAATCAGCGTGAAACGACCGTTCTATGGGATCGTTCCACAGGGGCAGCCAGCGGTCGGGCCATTGTTTGGCAGGATCGTCGCACGTCAGAATATTGCCGACAGCGAGCGTCTGACGAGACATGGTTGCGAGAGCGAACGGGGTTGGTTCTGGACCCCTATTTTTCCGCGACGAAATTGCGCTGGATACTGGAACGGCACGAATCGCGGGGGCAGGCATTTGGCACCATCGACAGCTTTATCTTGTGGAGATTAACAGGCGGATTACTTCATGCCACGGACCGGACTAACGCTTCGCGAACGCTTTTGGTCAATTTGCATACGGGCGATTGGGATGACGAACTCTTGCGGTATTTTGGCGTGCCGCGCGAGGTCTTACCCACCATACGACCCAGCGCAGGCGATTTTGGCAATACATGTGGATTGGATTTTTTGCCCGATGGGGTGCCGATTCGTGGTGTCGCGGGCGATCAGCAGGCGGCGTTGTTTGGACAGTGCGCATTCGCACCCGGCGAAGCGAAGTGTACATATGGTACAGGAGCGTTCTTCTTACAACATTTGGGCGATAAGCCCTTGTTGTCGAGAAACCGTCTGTTGACGACTATCGCGGCCAGTGGGGCGGATCGTATCTGCTATGCGCTGGAAGGGGCTGTTTTTGTTGCGGGTGCGGCGGTGCAGTGGCTGCGGGACGGTCTGCGATTGTTTGCCGATGCCGCAGAAATCGAAGAGTTGGCGCGTGGAACATCACCAAGTGATGCGATATTCGTTCCGGGCTTTGTGGGTTTGGGTGCCCCTCATTGGGTGCCTGAGGCTCGCGGCGTGCTGTTTGGCCTAACGCGAGGGACGGCACCCGCTGATATTAGTCGGGCGACATTGGAAGGGGTCGCCCTTCAAGTTGTTGACCTGATTGACGCGGCAGCCAGCGATGCTGGTCAACGGCTGAGGACTCTGCGTGTCGATGGGGGAATGGCGCGGAACGCATGGTTTCTGCAACGACAGGCTGATTTTCTTGGGTTGTCCGTGGTTCAGTCGCCAACCAGCGAGGCAACCGCATTGGGAGCGGCCTATCTCGCAGGGTTGGCCTCGGGTGTGTGGAAAGCAGAGGAGGAACTGCGTGCACTCCAAGGGGTGGCCCGCACGTTCTCACCCGCCATAGGCGACAAGGAACGCGATGAAATGCTCTGTCGTTGGCGTCGCGCGGTGGAGACGGTGATTGCCTTCTACCGCTGAACCGTTTGCGAGCCTAGCACACTAGGTCGGAAGGCATCGAGATAATCGCGGATGTCGCGGTCATTGTCTATGTCCGTGTAGCCCATGACTCGCATCTCTTTAATCGCGTCGCGATTGCTCCATCCTTCCACTGCCATGCGGTAGATCGCCACATAACCTCCCGTACGGTGAATACCAGCAAAGCAGTGGACCAGCACCGGCTGCTTGGCGGGATCGCGAACAACATTAAGGAAGTTGCGAAGATTGGTATCAATTGGAGCGGAACCGGGAGGGCCGTTCCAGTTACAGGCAGGCATTCGGATAAATTCGATTTCGTTCGCTTCACACCAAGCCCGTTCAGCCTCGACAACGGCCGATTCATCCCGGATACAGACGACGGTACGAATACCATAGTCGTGATAGAGGCGTTGGAGTCCTCGCGTCGGCAGTTGGGCACTGCGATAAAGAACGCCGGGTTGTACAACGGCAAAGTTACGGGTGATACGTTGTTCGCGTAGTGCGACTGCGATGGGAGCAGCGATGGCGAACAGGATCAACAGTGTACCAACGAGCGGGACGAGGCGTTTCATTTAGATGCCTCCATACGCGGGCGGAGGCAGAAGATACCACGAATGGGTTGAAATAGGCTAGGGGAAGTGACATAGCACGTAAACAAAAGTGATTAACTGTTCATTCGAGTCGAAGCTGCCAGAGAACGGCGCTCACAAAGTATTTCAACCAGTCGTTAGCGTTTCAGATCAACGGCCGAAACAACAGCGATAAAGGCCAAGTTAAAATCGATACAGATGGCATTTTAAGGCCAATTCTACTATTTTTCCTAGTTATCCTGATTTCAAGGCTGGCCATTATTGGCAAGAAAATCGTTGGGATGCCAACGTCGAAGCATCTGGAGTGTTAAGAAAGATGAGTAGAGCGTTGACACTCCTGGCACATCATCGCTAGGTTGATGGTTAATCTGTTGAAATGATTTACGCACCTATCTCCCGCGGAGGCTTTCAGTCATGGCCAAGACCGCACCCGGCGTATGGGGACTCGATATAGGTCAGTGTGCCCTTAAAGCCCTGCGCCTGCAAATAGTGGACAATCAACTCACGGCAACGGCGTTCGATTTCATCGAATACCCGAAGAACCTGAGTCAACCGGATGCCGACCCGGATCAACTGATTCGTGATGCGTTGAAGCAATTTCTTTCCCGTAATTCGCTACGTGGCGATACGGTATCGGTATCTGTGCCTGGACAGTCGGGACTAGCCCGCTTTGTGAAACTGCCCCCCGTTGACGAAAAGAAGATTCCCGAAATCGTAAAGTTCGAGGCGAAACAGCAGTTTCCTTTTAGCCTCGATGAAGTGGTCTGGGACTTTCAAAAAATAGGGACAGGCGAGGTCATCGATGGCCTAGCGCTCGACACCGAGGTCGGTCTGTTCGCGATGAAACGCGATATGATCGCCAAGTACATGCAGCACTTCAAGAACGTGAATGTCGAAGTTCACCACATCCAGATGGCTCCGCTATCCTTGTGTAACTATTTGGCCTACGATTTGCTTGGCAAAGACTCTGCCGCGCCTACCGAAGGCAACCAAACGTGCATCGTCGGGCTGGATATCGGCACCGACGCTACGAACATGGTCGTAACGGACGGCGGGCGTATCATCTGGCAACGCTCGATTCCTTTGGGTGGAAGCCATTTTACGCGAGCATTGACGAAGGATCTGAAACTAACGTTTGCCAAGGCGGAGCATCTCAAACGTAACGCTCTGAAGGCCGATCGAACGGAGCTGACCAAGATTCTGGCGTCCCTTAAGCCGGTGTTGAACGACTTCGTCAACGAGGTGCAGCGGTCTTTGACTTTCTTCACGAATAGCCATCGCGATGCACAGATCGAGTACATGGTGGGCCTGGGCAACGCTTTCCGCTTGCCGGGTATGAACAAGTTTTTGGCTGAAAAGCTGCAACTGGAAGTTCGCAAGACCGGAAAGTTCACCCGCATTAGTGGCGAGGAGGTTCTGGGTGCGCCGATCTTCTCCGAAAATATCTTGAGCTTCGGCGTTGCATATGGCTTGGCTCTTCAGGGGGTGTCGCGAGCGAAACTGCTGACGAATCTGTTGCCTCCCGAGATTCGTATGGAGCGACTAGTGCGTGCCAAAAAACCTTGGCTCGTTGCTGCCGCTGGTTTGCTCACGCTTGGCTTGGGAGCGTCGGTTCTCGGGGCTTCCTTGAGTGCTCGGACTTATGGCGCACCACAGGTAGCCAGTTCCATCGACAAGGCCAAAAACGTCGCAGGTCAGGCGTCAACGGCCAATTCAACCTTTGAATCGAAGAAAAAGGCTGCCCTCAGTGAAGAAGATGCTGTCAAGGCAATCGTTGCTGGTCAATTTGAACGCGAAAACTGGTTACATCTCTCAAAGTTTTTGGCATCGTGCGTGCCGCAGCCGGATGGATCGAATCTGCCTCCCACGGAGCGAAAACTATACTGGGAGGTCCGTCCCGCATCGCGCATCAAAGGCCAATCGGTGTATAGTGGTGCCGAGGCGTATGAAGCTTACAAGGCCCGCTTGAAAGAGGGAGCCAAACCGGCTGGCATGGATGAGTTGTCTGCGCTTGATCCTTTGCCCTCTGGAATTGACGATCTGATTCAGTTCAACATTCAGGCGGTCGATTGCCGTTATTGTGATGATCTGAAAGCGTTCTGGACATTAGCTTCCACCAACAAGTCGGAGGGTGATGTACGGCCAACGGATAACTTTAAGAAGCCACCGGAAGGCAAAGGATGGGTGATTGAGATTTCGGGGTACACGTTCCATCGGGGGAAAGAAGCATTTGTCCGCAATACCTTGATGGAAAACATTGCTCGAATGGGGATCAAGGTTGAGTCGTCTGCGCCTCCTGGTACCGAGAAACCGGCAACCGGCACATCAGCAGCCTCGGGAGGAGCCGAAACTCAAACATTCGATGATGTTGCATCGACGAAGGTGCCTGTCCTCAATCGGATTAGCCATGCTCTTCTGTACAAATACGCTTCTAAGGACACGAGTGACACTTCTGGGTTTGAGCTGATTGGTGCTGGGTCGCTTGATGGTCTAGTAGCTGGTCAGGGTGGCATGGCCGGAGGTGGTCCCGGTATGGGGGGCAAGCCTGGTCCCGGTGCGGGTTCCCCCGCGATGCCAATGGGTGGTGGCCCTGGAGCGGAGGGTGGAGGCGCAGGTGGAGGTGGAGGTGATGCTGCCAAGCCGTCGCGAGCTGGCTGGGTATCGCTGGCTAGTCGGTCAGGATCAAGCGGTAGCGGCGGCATGATGGGGCCGGGCGGCGCCGGATTTTCAGGTGGGCCTGGTATGTCCGGAGGATTTCCCAAACCTGGTGGACTTGGTGGTTCCGGCCCGAGCTTTCCTGGTGGACCTGGCGGTCCGGGCATACCCGGTGGAACAGGTGTGCCCAGTACAGCAACTCCGGTACAGCACACACGAACCGAATTTGTCGTCGTGCTGATCTGGCGTGAGCCATTGCCTTCCGACGGTCTGCGTTGTCCCGAAGGTGAGGGACTTCCAGGCGGTCTGGCACCCGGTGGTGGCGGTGCATCAGGTGGTAGCGGATTCCCAGGTGGTCCCGGTTTCGGTCCTGGTGGTAGTGTTGGACCTCCCAAGGGTGGTGGTGGCCGTGGCTTGTCTCCCGGCTCCTGATGATAACCGGCGTAATCCTAATACAACCACACTCGATTTTTGCCCCGGAGTGCACACCATATGGCCGCTAAAGTAGACAAAGAAGCCCTAAAGAAAAACATATTTTGGATCGCCCTGGGCGGGTTTTTCGTTCTCTGGCTGGTCGCCCTGTTGAGCGTTCTGGTATCGGGAGATCAGTCCAAAGAAAAAGCCTGGAAAGATGCCGTCAGCGGTATCGATGCGGCGTCCAAAAGTCCGAAGAATCAATCGTTCTATGAGCCTTGGGACAAGTATGGTGAAGCCGCCAGCTCGCACAAAGACAAAGTTTGGGAAGCTGGGTGGCAGCAACAAAAGGATATTTATACTTGGCCTGTGGGTATGGAAGTTCTGCTTAAATACCCAACAGATTCTTTTGGAACGACTCCGCGTGATGATCTAGATCGGCGAAGTAAATTTCGTGATGACTATCTAACCCAGTTCGTCGGGCTAGACTCTGTGATCAATCCACCCGAAACAAGTGTGGGATCGTTTCCGTGCGCCAGCTCGGGAAGAAATCTGGCTGGCTCAGGAAGATTTCTGGGTTCGTCGCGAAATGCTTAACATCGTCGTTGAGGCCATGAACGGCGTAGCTCTATTTAAGGATGTCACAGCGGAAGTGCTGAAGGACAACCCAAAGTTACCCGATGGTGTGCTTGCTCGTCGGGTGTATCGCAACGCCAATTGGGAAATGGATCTTCACTTTATCAAAGCTGATAAGGGCACCGAATGGGTTGTTGGGCCAGACAGCACGATCAAGAATGTGAATCGTACCCATAAGCTTCAGCATCTGGCGAGTATCTCTCATCCGGCAGGGGTGCCATTTCGGTTTTATCAGCTAAATGGCGGTACGTGTATCGTTCGAGTTGCTGGTGAACCATTGGCCTACGAACAGTCGGCGAAGCTAGGTCGCACATATAGCCTTAACCCACTATCGGTTCAAAAAGCCTTAACTGCAGGTAGTGTTCAACCGTTGGGGGTTCAGCAGGTTCTCGAATGGGAAACGTCGCCGATCCGTCAGCTTGACGCATTAGAGTTGTCGCTTCACTCCCATCGAACGGTTACTTGGGGACTGAAAATCAACGAGGAGTTGAAGAAGGTTGATCCTGATCCGACTCAGGAAGGTGGTGAAACTTCTGGAGGTGCCGCAGGTTCTCCGATGGGTGGTGGCCCTGGTCCGGCAGGCCCAGGTATGGGTGGCCCTGGCCCCGGAGGTTCAGGGGAAGGTGGCCCGGGTATGGGTGGACCTGGTGGTGGCGCAGCGAGTGCTGATGCAACGAAAATTAATTTGATCTCACGGCTGCGGTATATGCACGTTACCAAACAATGTCGCCATCTGCCAATTGCTTTGCGGTTAGTGGTGGACCAAAGCCATATTCACGATGTACTTGGAGCGGTAGCGAATTCGCCGTTGCGAATACAGATCACCCAGGTGGCATTCAGTTATGCACCAACACCTCTCCGGCCGACCAGTGGATCGTCGGGGACAGAGGTGCCGATGGGCGGAACGCCGATGGGCTCTGGGCCTGGTGTTCCCCCAATGCCTGGGGGGCCCGGACCCGGAAGGCCGGGCATGGCTTTTGGTGGTAGCAGTTTCGGCCGGGGTGGCAGTTTCCCGGGCGGTGCGGGTTTCCGTTCGGGTGATAATGTCGCAGGTGAAGGAGGGATCGGTGGGATCGGTGGTCCCGGTGGGGTAGTTCGTCCCGGTGAGACGGTATCACAAGTACAAGACAACGCCAAAATGGTTGAGCTGACTGTCTACGGTATCGCCACTTTATACGAGCGATATCCAGCCGCTCCACCAGTACCAGCAGCGACAGAGACTCCAAAACAGTAATCAGGAATACGATGGGAGATTAAACCATGGCTAAGGCCAAGCCGAAACCCGCAGCTCCTGCTGCGGCCAAACCCAAGGTCGATTATACCGCTGTGTTTTTGCGATACGGGGACCGGTCTGCCATTATTTCCGCCGGTTCTATTTGCATATTGCTAATCTTAACCGGTCTGTTTTGGCCCGGCTCGGGTTTTCTTGCGGAAAGTCCGGATGGGAAAGCAAAGGTTCTCGAAGACAAATCGTCTTCGGTTTCCAATCAATTAGCCTCGGCTAAGCCGACCGAGGCGGATCTGCCACCGCAGGATGGATCCAAGAGTCGGTTGTCCCTGGACACTTCAACGGTGAAGCCGAATGACTATATGCTGGCATCGTTGGTGCCGGACCTCAGCGGTTCTGTTGGTCTGGGACGTCGGGTTCCCAAAGTTTTTTCGATTGACGAAGCCTCTTCCGGTGTCGGACGTGTGCAGGTGAAGTCTTACATTTTCGATCCGAAATTCGAGAAGATCAAATGTCTAGAAGCCGCCGAAAGCAAGCAAATTTCGTTGGCTTTGCGGGGTATTGGTCGGCGTTATCGCTCCAGTCAGGCTGGTGGAGCAGGAGCCTTGGGGGGCATCGCCGGTGCTGGGGCCATCGGTGGCATGTCCGGGCCTGGTGGACCTGGTGGGATGGCAGGCATGGGTGGTCTTGGCGGCGTTCTGGGGATGCCTGGCCAAGTTGCTCCTGGTGATGGCGAAAAGAAAGATAAACGCGATGTCTGGGTTTCCCTCGATGCTCTGGAAAAACGCACAGGGGTTGTCCCGGCTCTCCAGATTCGTCCTCTACGGGTTGCTGTGATTGCAGCTACCTTCCCCTATAAAAAACAGATCGAAGAGTTTCAGGCGAAACTCAGTTTGCGTTCCGTCAATGAGGTTCTGGCCGAAGGCTCGGCTGTCGCGGTACCAGCGGGAACACCTCCTCTACCAGCTTTCCGCTTTCTGGGTGTCGATGTTGAACGACGTGAACTCGACGGCGATGGCAAACCCAAGGGAGAATGGTCGGCCCTCGATGTGAGCGGTGATTATCGCAAATTCATTGCTTACACTGGTAAAGAGTTTGAGATGGATACTGGCGACTACTCGAAATTGATTGTTCCTGGACTGGCGATGCCGAAGCTGAAACAGTTCCGAGCGTCGGAGGTGGCCATGATCGGTACATCCTCGATGGATTCGCCGATGGGGTCAATGGGTGGTCCCGGTACGGCAGCGCCGCCTATGGGTGCAGAAGGATCCGGTAAGCCACCGATGCCCGGTGGTACTGGTATTGCGATGGGGGGAGGCGATCCGATGGAAGAAAAAACCTCCCAATATCCGCCTGTTGAAAATGATTTGAAGAATTTGGCCAAAACACTCGAAGCACTGAAAGCCAAGCCTGCGACCGCTGTTGTTCCTTCGCGTTTTACCGGCGCAGACTCATTTGACCCGTTCAATCCGAATGCCGGTAACCCAGTGGGGGGGACAGGGCCTGGGGGAACGATGGGTGAGGGTAGTTTCGCTTCTCCTAGTGGTCCGGGTAATCCGATGGGTTCAGGTAGTTCCGGTATGGGTGGTGCAGGAGGATACGATACTAAACCATTAGACCTACCTGAACATTGCCTAGTGCGGATTATCGATATTAATGTGCAGCCTGGTCAGGCGTACGAGTATCGCCTCCGTATCAAGATGTCTAATCCGAACCAATCTCGTAAGGATGTCGCATCACCGGCTTACGCTCAGGGTGACACGTTGCTGTCCGAGTGGTCTTCGATGCCGATTCGCGTTCGTCTGGAACCTGAGCTTTATTACTTTGCGGTGGATCAGATGACGATGGATCTGGTCGATAACCCGCGTAATAAGTATGAGGGGCCGTATCGGTTGATGGCTCCCCGTCCAAACATGCTCATGCTGCAGGCCCATCGTTGGGTAACGGAATCAAAACTGAGCAACGGTGCTTCGCTGATTGTGGGTGAATGGTCGGTAGCGGAGCGGTTCCCTGTGTACAAGGGGGAATATGTGGGGCGATCCGAGCGGACCAAGGTTCCGGTGTGGCGACACACCCGCGAGTCGTTCACCATCCCGACGGACAGCAACAAGAAAAGCCCACCGCCTGGAATCGATGTTGACTTTGGGTATTCGGTGAAGGGGCCGCAACCCGAGGCGATCTTGGTGGATTTCAACCGCGGGCAACAGGTCTACGAACGAGTTGTGTCGCGTACGGCGGATGATCGTGTTGAGACGAGGAAGACTTCCGACGATGTGGGATTGCAGGCGTTGCTTCTGAATCCCGATGGGCGATTGGTGCTGCTCGAAGGGGCAATCGACTCGGATGATAAGGAACGTGATAGTCGGGTCATGAAGGTTCGTAAGCGTATCAACGATGTCGAAAAGAGTAATCGACCGACGCCAGGTGCTGGTGGTAATTTGTTCGGTGGAGGAGGTTCCGGGTCGAACTAAATTTGATTCAGAAAGCTAAGGCGTGCATCGAGTGGATCGGTGTCACGCCTTGTTGCGTTGAAAGGGTGCGAAATGGCTGAAGCAAAAGAACATTGCATTTTGCCCTTGTCAACGACCGGATGACTGCTAGGATGAGTTTTGTGATGAAGTGGAAGAACAGTATATCAAGGTAAGAGGTGGCACCCGGCGGAGGGGCCAGGTACCGCGATGAGCATCACGAAGGACCGCAAGCTGGAAATCATCGATACATTCCGGCGCGAGCAAAACGATACGGGATCCCCTGAGGTGCAGATCGCCCTCTTGACGGCCCGAATCAACGAGCTACACGAGCACATTCGCCTACATAAGAAAGATCACTCCAGTCGGCGTGGTCTGCTGAAAATGGTAAGTAAGCGTTCTGGATTGCTCAAGTATCTCCGTGAGTCTGATCGTGGCCGCTATCAAGCTGTTGTCACGCGGCTGGGTCTGCGGAAGTAATCAGATCAATGAGGCCGGAGCATATCCGGCCTCATTTTGTATCTTGTACCCCCTCCAAACCGTCCGAACGATTTCCCGAAGGAAGTCGGTCTGGCGGATGGTTTCATTTCTACCCCAACGCGCCGATTGTCGATGGTGCGTATCTGGAGGACATTATCCGTGCAGGCAATTCGTGTTGAACGTCCATTTGGAGCCAACTCCCTCATTCTGGAAACTGGAAAATTCGCCAAACAGGCGCATGGGGCTGTCACTGTTCGTTACGGTGATACCATTACTCTTAATACTGTCGTCGAAGGCTCGGCCCGCGAAGGTGCTGACTTCTTCCCTCTCGTTGTTGACTACCGTGAAAAAGCCTATGCTGCCGGTAAATTCCCTGGTGGCTTTGTCAAACGAGAGGGGCGGC
This sequence comes from Planctomycetia bacterium, assembly GCA_009918525.1. Classification (GTDB taxonomy): domain Bacteria; phylum Planctomycetota; class Planctomycetia; order Gemmatales; family Gemmataceae; genus RGDT01. Next base: position 21,651 of record RGDT01000003.1, on the reverse strand, counting down.
CGACGACTAAAGAAACCCTCACTTCTCGTCTCATCGACCGCCCCATCCGTCCGCTCTTCCCAATTGATTATTTCAACGAAGTCCAAATCATGGCATCGACAATGTCGGCGGATCGGCAAAACGATCCAGACATTCTATGTATGATCGGTGCCAGCGCCGCCCTCCACATCTCGCAGGTTCCATTCTTGCAGGTTACTGGCGCCGTTCGTGTCGGTCGCGTTAAGGGTGAGCTTGTATTGATGCCGACGCAAGAACAAATGGAGGAATCGGATCTCGATTTGATCGTGAGCGGCACTCGCAAAGCGATCACGATGATCGAAGGCTTCGCTCGCGAAATGAGCGAAGATGCCATGCTGCAGGCGATCAGTTTCGCTCATAAGTATGTCATCGAAGCCATCGAACTCATCGAGGAACTCCGACGAGTGGCCGGCCTGCCGGACAAGGTGCCGCCTGCTGCTGCTACTCCTAACCCTCTAGTCGAGATTTTCCGCAAAAAATTTCACGCCGAGTTTACGAAAGTCAAGCAGACGCCAGGCAAGATGGAGCGGGCTGCTGCCGTCAAGGAGTTCAAGGAAAAAGTCAAGACGGAGTATGTCAAAGAGGATGGAGAGTCGGAATATACTTCGTCTCAAGTGTCTGCGGCTTTGTATGCTCTGGAAGAGCGAGTTGTACGGGATTTAATTCTCGAAGGCAAGCGCATTGACGGGCGCAGTGTCAAGCAAATTCGCTCGCTCTATTGCGAAACGGGTCTGTTGCCTCGCGTACACGGGTCGGCTTTGTTCCAACGTGGCGAAACTCAGGCGCTCGTGACCATAACGCTCGGAACAAGTGCAGATGAACAACGGGTAGACGGCATTTCCGACGAATACGTGAAGAAGTTCTACCTCGATTACAATTTCCCGCCGTTCAGCGTTGGCGAGGCTAAGCCGATTCGCGGACCAGGTCGCCGAGAGATTGGTCATGGAATGTTGGCGGAACGATCGCTCAAGGCGGTGATCCCTTCGCCGGAACGTTTCCCTTACACGATCCGCGTGGTGTCCGACATCTTGGAGAGTAATGGGTCATCGAGTATGGCCAGCGTGTGCGGTGGTACGCTTGCTCTAATGGATGCCGGCGTGCCAATCACACATCCAGTGGCGGGCATCTCGATCGGTATTGTCAAAGAAGGTGATAAGTGGACGCTCTTGACCGACATCATGGGCGATGAAGATCATTTTGGTGATATGGATTTCAAAGTTGCAGGTACAGGGTTGGGTATCACCGGCATTCAGTTGGACCTGAAGAACGACGGCATTGACGAAGCCATCGTCAAGGCAACGCTGGACCAGGCTCGCGATGCTCGCCGAGAGATTCTGAGGTCCATGCTCTCGAATCTACGAGCGCCGCGAGCCGAGATCAGCCCGTTTGCTCCGCGCTTGATATCGATGCAGATTAACCCGGAAAAGATCGGCCTGTTGATCGGGCCGGGTGGCAAAACGATCAAAGCGATTCAGGAAGCCACGGGTGCCAAGCTCGATATCGAGGATGATGGTACCGTCTACATCTCGCACCTAGACGCCGCTGGAGCTGAGGCAGCCAAGAGCAAGGTTGAGGCACTCTGTGAGGAAGTTAAGGTCGGGAAAGTATATGAAGGCACAGTCCGATCACTGAAAGATTTCGGTGCTTTCGTCGAAATTGCTCCCGGTCGTGACGGCTTGTGCCATGTTAGCGAATTGGCCGAAGGATTCGTTAGTCGTCCGGATGAGGTGGTGAAAGTTGGCGAGAAGATCAAGGTGAAAGTGATCGCCATTGACGATCAGGACCGTGTGAAATTGTCGCGAAAGGCAGTCCTTCGCGATCAAGCAGGAGGCGGCGCACCGCCTGCGGAAGCGGTTCCGCTAACACCTCGTGAAGATCGTCCCCGTCGAGGAGATCCCGGGGCACGTGAAGCTCGCCGTACTCGCCGCGGAAGACGCGAGCTTTTACGAGCACGAGGGGCTCAACTACCTCGGCATCGCGCGCGCCTTCCTCGAAGTTGACAGCGGAGAAAGGGGAGCGGGGTTCGTAATTCTCCTGAGTGCTCGAAGTACTCAGGAAGCTTATGTTTCCCGCTTGCCTGTAGTCGATTCCCACGACCGCACTTCGCAAGGAACTATCCATGTCTAACCAATCATACGCTGAACTGGCCGAACTCGCAGGCGGATTCATTCACGACATCAAGAACCATCTCAGCACTCTAGGTCTCAATCTCCAGCTACTCAGCGAGGATTACAGCGATCCGCAATCGCCCAAGGAACGTCGCGCGTCCGAACGTATTGTTCGGATGCAGGGAGAGTGTCAACGATTGGTTGATCTTGCCAATGATTTTCTTCGCTTTGCCCGTGTCAAGGATCTTCAACGTACTCCGGTCGATCTCTTGTCGGTCGTTGATGCACTCATCGACTTTTTCGGGCCAACGGCCAAACAACATGCCATCGAAATTAACAGCTATGTTCCGGCCGGATTGCCGCTTGTTGCACTAGATCGAACCATGTTCGAGCAGGGCTTACTCAATCTTCTGCTCAACGCCCAGCAGGCCATGCCTGATGGTGGAGAGATTACACTACAAGCCTCCGCCGCGCCGGGTCAGGTGGTTCTCTCGCTCATCGACACCGGCAGGGGCATGTCCCCAGAGGTACTGGCCCGTGCCTTCCAACCTTTCTACTCCACTCGCTCTGGAGGTACGGGACTCGGATTGCCCACAACAAAACGCATCATCGAAGCACACGGCGGCACGCTGACGGCCGAGAGCGCTCCAGGAAAGGGGACGCGATTCACGATTGCTTTACCCGTTGTTCGTGAAGCGGACGGCTCCGCCACGTCGGCACCCTTGTGCGTTTTGGATGGCGTGCGAATGCCGCTTTCGGAGGCCAAGGTTCCTGTGCTTGATCGCGGCTTTTTGTTCGGTGACGGTGTTTATGAAGTGATGCGGCTTTATGCCGGTAAGCCCTGGTTAGAGGACGACCACTTCGGACGATTGGAACGGAGTCTGGCACTCGTGCAAATTCCTGGTGTTGCTTTCGAGCGGTTACGCTCTGAAATGCGTGAGTTGATTGCGGCGGGACATTATCGAGATGGAATTGTTTATATTCAGGTAACACGGGGTGTCGCTCCACGGTCCCATCCCTTTCCTCAGGCAACACGGCCCACGATCTTAATGTGGGCGCAGGAAACGGGCGATAGTTATGCCGTCAAGCGTGAAGCGGGTGTAGGGATCAGTCTGCAACCCGACCTTCGCTGGAAACGCTGCGACATGAAGTCGATCAATCTGCTGGGCAACGTCATCGCTAATCAGGCTGCCAAGGAAGTGGGGGCTGCCGAGGCGGTGCTGTATCTGCCGGACGGCACAATCACCGAGGCGTCGCATTCGAGTTTCTTCGGCGTCATAGGCGGAACAATTCGCACAACCGAGGAGGGGCCGAGCATCCTGCCGGGGGTGACGCGTTTGCACACACTGCGTTTGATCAAGCGATTGGGGCTACCCGTTGAGTTTCGCTCGATACACCGGACCGAGTTATCGTCCGCCAGCGAATTATTTCTGACGGGAACGTCGATGGAAATCTGCCCCGTGATTGCAGTGGACGGCGTGCATGTGGGCGATGGAAAGCCCGGACCGGTGACAAAAAAAATCCGCGATGCTTTCCGGGATGATGTTCGACGCTTTATTGCTGAATAGTGTCGGGTCGTTTGTACTATTCTGCGGAGGTGTGCGATGTTGCCTTCGGTTCGCTTACTTCGCAGACGGACCAAGATTGTCGCAACGGTTGGGCCAGCCTCGCGTTCGCCTGATGTGTTGAACGGGTTGATTCGAGCCGGGGTCAACGTCTTTCGTCTCAACTTTTCGCATGGCACGCACGATCAACAGGCCGAAGCCTACCAAGCCATTCGTGCCGTTGCGGCAACAGCGGGCGAACCAATCGCTGTGTTGGCTGATTTATGTGGACCAAAAATCCGCGCGGGTACATTCGACCAGGGATCAGTAACCTTAACCGACGGCGACGGTGTGACGGTCACCACACGCGATGTAATCGGTGGGCCGGGATTAATTCCCTCCCAGTATGCTGCGCTGGCGGCAGATGTTCAACCCGGTGATCGGATTCTGCTGGATGATGGACTATTGGAATTGAGGGTCGAGTCCGTAAGCGGCACGGAGATTGGTTGCAAGGTGGTTCATGGTGGGGTTTTGAAAGACAAAAAGGGCATGAATCTGCCTGGCGTCTCGGTATCTTCTCCAGCTTTAACAGAGAAGGATAGACTGGACGCGATTTTCGCTCTGGATTTAGGAGTTGATTTTTTGGCGTTGTCGTTTGTTCGTCGGCCGGAAGATGTGTCTGATCTCAAGCGTTTGATTGAAGAACGCGGATTGCGAACACCAGTAATCGCGAAAATCGAAAAGCCCGAAGCGGTGCAGTGTCTCGATGCGATTCTGGCTGTGGCTGATGGACTAATGGTAGCAAGAGGTGATTTGGGCGTAGAGATGCCGCCGGAAACGGTACCAATCGTGCAGCGCGAACTCGTGCGACAAGCACGGCGAGCATGTAAGCCGGTCATCGTGGCAACACAGATGCTGGAGTCGATGATCCATCAACCCATACCGACGCGAGCCGAAGTATCCGACGTATCGACGGCTGTATTCAGCGGTACGGATGCGGTGATGCTGTCAGCGGAGACGGCAACGGGAGCCTACCCGATCAAGGCGGTGGAGATGATGGACCGCGTAGCCCGACAAGTGGAAGGCTATCAATGGGCGGAAGGTGCCTTTGCAGGTTTGAGCATTGAAGAAGAGAACGCGAGGGCATCTATTCCGTTGCCACTCTATGAAGCGATGGCACGATCAACGGCTCAATTGTCGCGTGATTTGCGGGCGAGGGCGGTATGCGTGCGGACGACGAAAGGAACGTCCGCGGCGGTAGTGAGCGCAACACGGCCAGCCGCTCCGATGGTCGTGTTGACGCGGGATCCGTCGGTGGCACGACGTATGAACCTCTATTGGGGGGCAGTCCCGCGAACGGTCGAAACCGATGATTTTGAATTGCCCAAACAGGCGGCACGACAGGAAGTCATGGCGCTCGGTTTAGCTGAGGCCGGGCAATATATTTTATTGTTGGCCGGCTTTGGAAAAGGCCAACCGATGTTGAGTGTGGTGAAGGTATAAGATCAAGTTCGGTCGTCATTTTTGAACGGCGAAATCACTGGCTGGATGAAACGCACCCTCGGAATGGGGTGGAGAAGGTGGTCTGACCATATGGGGTTTAGCATCTCCCGGCGGCCCCCATAAGACCACAATACCAACAAATCCGACCAGCGGAGCTAATCCCGACACAATGAACGGCATCGTATAAGATGTCGTTTGCTTGACATATTCACCGATGGACCACTGCCAGCCAGCCAAAGCTACCCAACAGAGGGCACTGAGTGTCCCCGTAAGTTTACCTTGATGACGTTGGGTCAAGTCCTGAGTAAATGAATAATAATTGGGGAAAACTCCTAATGAACCGAACCCTACGAGTAGGAATACAATAATCAGATTCGTCCCGTTTAAGAACGGGATCCACGCCGCTAGGGACGTGACCAGGGCGAACCCCAAATATACGAGCAATCGACTAGCGTGGACCGGCAAAAATTGCTTCGATATCCACAAGGTTAATGCACCGGCGAGAATAGCTCCTACGTCTGAGAAGGCATAATAGCCCATGAAAAACTTGTTAACCGAATCTTGGGTGAAATCATGTCGCTGTTGCAAAAACAAGGGTCCCCAAGCTCGTAGGCAATGCCATGTCATGTTGGTAGTAATCACCAAAATCACTAACGCTGCAAAGCGACGAATGTATAAATTTGTGGAGATAGACGGGAGTTGTGGTTCAAGGCTGGTCTCATGGACCGCAGGAGCCTCTAGGTCGGCTTTACGAAGGGTACCCCACCATAACACGACCCAAAACACTCCAGCCGCTCCAACGATAACGAACGGAGCACGCCACGCACCCGATTCGCCTTCTCGGAATAAAACTTGCAGGACCACCGGCAGTAGAATCGAGCCGACGGCCGTTCCCGATTGCAAGATACTGTTACCCATTGATCGTTCTTCTCGGGACAAGACCCGCTGAGTTGTACGCAGCGCACAGGGCCAGTTCGCCGACTCCGCCAATCCTAACAAAACGCGACAGACAAATAGTTGCTCAAACGATTGCGCGAAGCCGGATAGTATGCCCGCTGCAGACCAGCCGATGACGGCCAAGGGATAGACCCAAAAGACACTGAAGCGATCAACGAGGAAACCGAAGAAGATAGCGCCCAGTGCGAAGGCAAGCGCGAACCCCCATTCGAGGGCTGCATAACCTTCAGGGGTCAGACCTAAGTCGGAGTTGATGTGTTTGGCCAGGAGATTAAGCGTGAGGCGATCCATGTAGTTGACCATGGTCGCCAACAGCAATAAACCGCACACCCACCAGCGCCAGTTTGATCTTATGTTTTTCATGAGTAGTACCAGGCTCGGAAGAGGTGCTGTTAGGTAGCAGTTATTAAACACCGTTCAGTTTGCCGATGTTCAGGATCAAAGATTAAGCAGAAGTTACGGTCTGAGCGTCGTTCAACTCGCGGTCTTTACGCACCATTTCGTCGAGAACTATCGAGTGCCAGTCAGACGTGCGAAGTTCGGCGGGGACGTAGTTCTCTCTGGCCCAGCGGCGAAGGCGCAATTCCTCGATTATGTCCAGTTCCGAAACATCGCCACTTTGCATACACATCCCTTTCACTTTCCGATGAAATCGGCCAGATACATACCGGCCCTCAGTACATTTGTAGAGAATCACTGGTCATCGCCGACCAGTGACTTACGAATTTAGATTATTTGTACTTAACGGCAAGGAAAATCGTTTCGAATTCTTTCGTTCGATCGCTGGCTGGATGGAACTTCGCCCGGCGTATCAGGTATATGGTTTCCGATACGCCGAAGCGACTGGGTCATAGTCCCGCCAATCGTTCCTTGGAGTCACCGAACGCGGGTAGTTTGAGGCCCATCCGATCCATCAGGCTCAAATAGAGGCTGCATAGTTTGCGACGGTCGTTACCTGCCTTGAGGTAGTCCAGGTTTCGACCCGTCTCCAGGGTGCCGCCTAGTGATCCGGCCAGCAACAACGGGACTTGTTGACCGTTGTGTGCGTTCCAGTGCTCGGAGACGAACATGATGCACGAATTATCTAGAACCGTGCGATCACCTTCCGGCATTTTGGCTAGTTTTTCGATGAGGTAGGTATACTGTTCGACGTGACATTTCACGATAGCCTGATAGGCCTTACCGGTGTTGTCGTGCGAGTAGCTGTGGTGGTCGTCGCGAATACCGAGGAAGGGGTAGACTTGCCCAGATAGATCGCGAGACAACAAGAGCGTCGCGATGCGGGTGCGGTCGGTCTGGAATGCCAAGGCGATGATGTCGCACATTAACCGCGCATAGGTTCGGAAGTCTTTCGGTTGGCCCGTCGCCGGTCGTTGGCTCAGAGGCACGGCCGGAGTATCTTCTTTGGCCATCCGATTGAGACGTTGAACTCGTTGTTCCGTCTCACGCACGGAAGAGAAATATTCTTCCAACTTTAGTCGATCCGAACCGCTTACCTTACCGCGCAGGTCGTTGGCCTGCTGTAATACGTCGTCGAGGATACTTCCTTGAAGTTTGCCGGCCTTGGAACCGAAAAGGCTATCAAAAGCCAAGGATGGATACAATTCAATCGGGATGGGTGAGTCGGGTGAACGCCAGGAAATGTGCGAAGCATAGACCATCGAGTATTGGCTTTCGTGGAAACCACTGACGGGTTGCTCGCATCCCAGGACCAAACTGGGCAGGGCGGTCTGTTCCTCGTAATGTTTCGCCAGCATTTGATCCATGCTGACACCACCCTGAATCAACCGACCACGCCGCAGCGATGCACCCGATAAAATATTGCCGGTGCAGCGAGCATGCCCGCCGTCGCCCTCTCGATTAAACAGGCCGTTGATGACGTTGATTTTATCGCGAAACGGCGCGATCGGTTCCAGGCTGGATCCTAACTCCATGTCGGAACCTTTACCCTTCGCCCACCAGTGCGGCGGCGAAATCCCGTCGCCGATGAACATGCAAGCGAACCGTTGCGGTGCCTTTTTGACGTCAGCGGCCGTGCCGGCCATTGCCTTGAAGGACTCAAGCCACGGCAACGCAACCGTCACGCCGAGACCTTTCAGCAACAAACGACGTGAGATATCAGTGGTCATCGTTTCCCCTCAGAAGATAAATCGGCCTTGAACTTCGACGGTGTAAAATCTTTACAGCGTTGGTTGCGGAATTGCGAACTGCTGGCTACGAGGACGAATAATGTGCCTAGTCGATCATCGTTGACCTTCAGTTCCGCCAGCATTCGCTCCAGTAGTGGTTGATCGGACAGTTGTAGGGACCGTCCTAGGGCGTAGCCTAGAAATTTCTGGCAAAGCGTTCGCAAGAAATCCTCCTTACGATGTTTCACCAGGTAGTCGGCAAAGGCCGGTACGCCGCGAGCTTCGCTTCCATCAGGCAACAATACCAAATCATCGACCGTTCTGCCTGCTAAATCTTTGAGACGTCTACGGCCGATGGGGTCAAAGCCTTCCATAGCAAGACCTACCGGATCGAAGCGTTGATGACAGCGAGCACACTTGACGTCTTCAACATGCAATTTCAGTAACTCGCGAATCGTTTTGCCTTTAGTGTCTGTCTCTTTGGCGGGAAGTACGGCCACGTCAGGAGGCGGGGGTGGAATGTGTTCACCCAGAACCTTGTGGACAACCCAGAATCCACGTTTGACGGGGCTGGTTCGCTGAGGCTGGGAATGACGAGTAAGGAAGACGGACATTCCTAAAATGCCTCCGCGTCCCTTTTCGCGCAGTCCACCTACCATGCGCCATTCATCAGCATCGCCGGTGTAGGGTAGGCCGTAGTGCATTGCCAGCTTGCGGTTGACGAACGTGCTATCGCCGTTGAGTACCTGGGTGATGGGCCGATCTTCATGGATCAGGTGGGCGATCAGGCGAGTCGGTTCCTCGAACATGGCTTGTTTGAGCGGTTCGTCGAAGGCGGGAAACGCCGTGCGATTCACGGATTCTTGGAAGGGAAAATCGCGATAGCCGAGCCATTGGCCGAAAAATTCCTGAGCGAAGCGGCTGACCTTAGGGTCGCGCGTCATCCGAAGGACCTGAGAGCGGAGTGTAGCCGCATCGCTCAGACGATTTTCCCGAGCAACTCGAAGCAATTCTTCATCAGGCGGGCCGGCCCAGATGAAATAGCTCAACCGCGACGCGACCTCCAGGTCGGACAGCCGAGCAATGCCTTCTCCGGGCGGTGTCGGGGCGAAACGCATGGTGAAGTGCGGCGAAACGAGCAATCGCGTCACCGACGACCGCACGGCTAACTCGATCCCCTGACTCGGATCGCGACTCACGTCTGTATAGAATTTTTCCAGCCTTTCTTTTTCGGCTACCGTCAGGGGACGACGATACACTTTTGGAGCCAACGCGAGCAAATCATCACGGTAAACCGATTCGACCCGCTTTAGGTTCGCGGCATGGTCTTTGAGTCCGCGGCGAATGTCGTTAAAAAACACGGATATAGGATGCTTCGCCAATTCGGGGCCGGTTAGAGTGACTCGAGAGCGCCTGAGATAAACCTCATACAAGCGGGCGAGAGTTTCGTCCTTGATCAGTTCAGGATCTTCTTCTTTGAACGGGTCGAAGTCGGCATGCTTCATGAAATTGCGTTCCGACCGCTCGAAGAAAACAAAACCACGCAGCATTTTTTCCCAGATGCCCGTAGTGAAGTACATTTCATCCCACAATCGGTTGAGTTCGTGATTTTCCTCGTTACTCAACACCCATCGGCATAAAGGCTGATCGTCGCGAAAAAAGCCTTCGATCAAATGGAACCCGGCAGAAAGGCCGCGAGTGGAATCGACATAGTAAAACCGATTCGGGAACAAACGACAAAATGCCTTGGCCGATTCCTCATACTTCGTTGCTAGAGGGTGGGCCGAGCCGATCATCGGCAATCCAGGTCTCTGATTACTTTCATCGCTCAACCGAATGACGGCCAACCCACCAGCGTTCGGATCAAGACGGCAATCCGCTTGCAGCGTGAGCGCTCCTTTCCCCTTCAACCCAAAAAATTCGACGGGAATGTCCAACTCTATTTTCCCAGGAGCCGTGATCACAAAGGAATCTTTGTCAATGGGTTCGCTCTTGGCTAGGGTGGTGTTTTTGCCGAACTGAAGCTTGGCAGCTAGGTCGGGATTGGTTTGGGTTAGTACCTCGCGTAGCGACCATTTTTTCTTACCGTCGTTGGTTGCGCCTTTGGTGGTGAACTCTGCCTTCACGATGGCATAGCCTTCGGCTTTGGTTGTGCTGATTCCCGCGAGGTCGAGCATCATTTTGAAAGTGGGCTTTTCGGTCACCGTCCGATAGTCCAGGGTCAGGGTTCGACGGTTCATCGCACTTCGGTCGAATGTGTCGCGCGTACTTGCCGTGCGGCGACGACGGTCGAGGTGTTCAATCGGACCATTTCCTGCGTTGGCGACAATCGCGGGCGTTTCCGTCGGGCATAACTCCAGGCTAAGGCGTTGTAGGTCGGCGACCAATCCGCGAATAGCGTTGATCGGTTCGCTGGTTGCGGGGCCGCTATCTGCCGGCTTGGGCAACGAGTTCCAGCGCGAGCGAAGCCAAGAGAGATAGAATTGGTCGGCTTTATCTGTTTCGAGAGCGTCCCAGAGCATTCGAGCATATTTAGCACTATGTCCCGACCGTTCAGCCCATTGTTCTACGCTGCTTGACTTCTGCTCAGCGGGACGGTGCTTGTATCGCCAAAGCGAGGCGAATAGTTTTTCATGATTGACCGCATGAGAGTCATAAAAGCGGATGATCGCCTGTTCGTAAAACTTTTGGCGGTCGGCAAATGTCACTACCGAGTGCGGGGCGAATCGCAGTCCTTGAGTGGTCAATACCGCATGTTCCGCGACATGTTCGGCGGCAGCAAGATACTTCTTGAAAAGACTCGGCGACACAATTAGCGCTTCGCCTGTATTGTTAAATCCTTCGCCCGAAGCCGGATCGACCGGAAATTCCTTGGCCGGTTGGATGTCGTAGCCGATCAGGTCGCGGATGGTGTTGTCGTATTCGGAATTACTGAGCCGACGCGGCGGGACAACACCAGGGTCGCCGTCCAATTTTCGGGCTTCGGTTTGCATTACTTTTTCGAGCGTCTCGACCAGTTCGGCACGTGCGGCGGCCGTAGGTTGCTTCGCCGATGAGGGCGGCATTTCACCTTTTTTTACGAAGGTGACCACATGCTCCCATTGCCTAAACTCTTCGAGGATCGATGCCGTTTGAAGTCGGGTCAAGTTGAGCTCGCCGCTTTTCTTTATGGCATCATGACACCGTACGCAGTAGGCATTCAGGAAAGGGACAACTTTATCGGTGAAAGGATTCGCCGCTCGCAGTCTATCCGCACTGCAAGAAAGAACAACGACAGCGAATAGAAAAAATCTCACCCGGTGGGAGAAAAGCGGCTCTCGCATGAATGCGTTCCTCGAATCGGGGCAGATTGTTCCCATGTTACCATGCCCTCAGCAGATGTGTTAAGTGAATCAGCCCGAATTTGGAAAATTTCCGTCGTTATCCGTCTGTATGACAACCCAGAGGACCGTCACGAGGCACGGAGCCGGTTCTAGTCGAAAGCGAGGTTTTACGTGGAAAATGAAAGAAAACGGCAAATTGGGGTTATCGGCTTGGGATTGATGGGCACGGCTATTACGGAAAGACTGTTAGAGCGGGGGTATGTTACACATGTCTGGAATCGCACCCGCGACAAGGCCGATTCTTTCATCCACCGTGGGGCTCTGTGGAGCGACAATCCGCTGGTAGACTGCGAGAGAGTGATCGTGAGTCTGTATTCCAGTGAGGTGGTGGAAGAAGTTCTTCGCGGATTTCAAGAAGCCGTTAAACCGGGACAGGTGGTGATCGACACGACGACCGGCAACCCCGAAGACAGCATCCGCTGGGAGAGCCGATTACGTGAACAGAGCGCGTTTTATCTCGATGCACCGATTTCAGGATCGAGCGAACAAACGCGACGAGGCGAAGCCACTGTCATTGTCGGAGGCGACCGCAGCGCGTTCGAGCTATGCGATGACCTTTGGCCGATTCTGGGGAAAAATGTCTTTCATGTCGGGGGGTGTGGTAGTGCGGCGCGGATGAAACTCGTCAGCAATCTGGTTCTCGGGCTCAATCGTGCTGCGTTGGCCGAAGGATTGCTACTGGCCCAAACTCTGGAACTCGACCTTGCCTCAGCACTGCAGGTTTTGCAGGGCAGTGCGGCATATTCCCGGCAGATGGACACCAAAGGCCGGAAAATGATCGAAGGAGATTTTTCGCCTCAAGCGAAGTTGTCGCAGCATCTCAAGGATGTACGCTTGATGCTCCAGGCGGCAGGTGCGAAGGGGGTTCGTTTAGCATTGACCGAAACACATCGACGCCTATTAGAGTTTGCCGAGGAGATGGGGCTGGGCGAACTCGACAACAGCGCAATAATACGGGCGTTGAGCAAACTTCCGTCCTGAATCACCCTAGACGTGTGGTAAAAAAACCTACGAACGCAATGAGGAACGGAAATTTGTCAAAGCAAAATAATTGACAATAGTGAATTGTCTCTCTAGGGTGATCGTTGACATTCAGGACAGATGCGTAACTGGTCGCATCTACACCCGAGCCGGTTGTGTCCCCCAGGAGGATTTCATGGGTGTACAGGACCACCTCTCTCTCCGGACGGCCTCAATGCCGGGGGTCGTTGAGGGAGCGGAAAATCGTCTCCGATCCAATTCATATCTGGCTCTCAAAAATGTCTCTTGCGAATTTCGTGAGGGTGTTTTGACGCTGCGTGGGTATTTACCGAGCTACTACCTCAAGCAAATGGCGCAAGCGGCCGTCGCCCGGATCGAAGGAGTGGATCGTGTGGTTAACGAGATTGAAGTAATCGCCACGTCGCGCCGTTGATGAATTGGGCAAATGCGTAGAGAAACGATGGGCGATAGTTGGCGTGTATTATGCCTTCTTTTGGAGGCGTGCTCGCGCTGCCATTTTTTTGTTACGTAGGTACTTCTTCCGCTTCAACGCAGTAGGGGTCGGGTGGTTTAGAGCTTTGCGACGACGTTTTGCGGCGGTTCTCAAGTGTTTCTTGCGCATCTTTTCGTTCCTTCTTTTCGATTGTCTAGCCGGTTTCCCGGTTAATTTTATTAGTATAACAGATAGTTGCAGTCGTTTCTGCCCCTTTGCCTATGATTTCTTTCGCCCGCCTTGTCGGAAGCGTTAGCGACGGGGATGCGGAACGCGTTGTCGCACACGCTTCTGGCTTTGTAAGCGTTTTGGGTCATCCCGCTCGTTTTACTGGAAGCGGTATCGCATCGGAGCCGTTTGACGGGTAGATTAGATAAGAAGGGTCAAGCGGCCGTAAGGGAATCCCGGGTTCGATGAGCGACGACATTAATCTTTCCGCTCGCAGTGAAAAACGGCTCGAACCGGATTGGCTCAGTTACCATCCTTCTGCGGGTGGGTACGACGAAGCGTTTGAAGCCAACGGCGATGTCCGCCCTCATTGGCAAGGGTTGCTGCGCTCTCTGGCCGGGTCTGGGTTGTCGTCCCTGAAACATCGTTGGTCGGAGGCTCGCCACCTCATCCGCCAAAATGGCGTTACCTACAACGTCTACGGCGATCCGCGCGGCATGGCGCGGCCCTGGCAACTGGATCCGGTGCCGTTGGTGTTCTCGACGGCCGATGCGGAGAAACTAGAAGCGGGTTTGACTCAACGCGGTTTGTTACTTGAAATGCTGCTGCGCGACTTGTACGGCCCTCAAAAAACACTAGCGAGTGGAGTGCTGCCTCCTGAACTGGTTTACGACAACTCCGCGTTTCTGCGACCGTGTCATGGTTCCAAGCCCCCAGGCGATCGGTATTTGCATCTCTACGCTGCGAACGTCACTCGCGATCCATCGGGATATTTCTGGGTCTTGGGGGACCGTACTCAGTGCCCTTCGGGTGCGGGCTATGCTCTGGAAAATCGTATCGTCTTGTCGCGAATGTTGCCGGATGTTTTCCGCGAATGTCAGGTCCAGCGATTGGCGTTGTTCTTTCGCACACTACGCGAAACTCTGTCTGGTCTGGCTCCCCAGCAGCGCGATAATCCGCGGATTGTTCTCTTGACGCCCGGCCCCTACAACGAGACCTATTTTGAGCACGCCTATCTAGCGCGTTACTTAGGGTATCCGCTGGTCGAGGGGGGGGATCTGACGGTTCGCGACAATCGCGTTTTCCTTAAAGTGCTTGGCGGGCTTCAGCCGGTGGATGTCATTTTCCGCCGACTCGATGATGATTTTTGCGATCCTTTGGAATTGCGTCACGATTCGTTTCTGGGCGTACCGGGACTCGTGCAGGCTGCGCGGTCGGGTACCGTCACCGTGGCCAATTCCTTGGGTAGCGGATTACTGGAAACGCCGGCCCTGTTGGCGTTCCTCCCTGCCCTTTGTCAGTATCTCTTGGGCGAGGAATTACGTCTGCCATCCGCTCCGACGTGGTGGTGCGGACAATCCTCCGAACGCGAACACGTCCTCACTCATCTGGACGATATGGTCATCAAACCGGCGCGGCCCAGTTTACGTATGGAGCCTACCTTTGGCGGAGAATTGAGTCGTTCGCAACGTACTGCTTTGGCCGATCGGATTCGCGCCGCCCCGCGCGATTACATTGGACAGCAACGTATCGCTCTGGCATCCGCTCCTGTGCTGGCGCAAGACCGCTTCGAGCCGCGTCACCTAACGATTCGCATGTATTTGGCGGCCCATGGCGATTCTTTTGCCGTCATGCCCGGAGGGCTGACGCGAGTGGCGGCCTCGCCCGGTTCGATGGTCGTTTCGATGCAAGCGGGCGGCGGTAGCAAAGATACATGGGTATTGTCCGCCGGGCCGGTCAACACCTTCAGCTTGTTGCGCCCAGACGATCAGCCAGTGTCCCTCACACGCGCCGGTGGTGATTTGCCCAGTCGCATGGCCGACAACTTGTTCTGGCTCGGACGTTACGCTGGTCGCGCCGAAGGGTTAACACGCTTGTTGCGGGTGGTGTTGGGACGTTTAACAGATGGAGCCGGGACGAGCGAGTCTCCCGAGTTGCCCAGTCTGTTGCGATCCGTCACCATCCTTAGCGATTGCCAACCCGGTTTTGTCGGCAAGGGAGCTCCCGCACGACTGGTTGCCCCTGAACAGGAATTATTATCGGTCATTCGCAATCCACGTCGTTCGGGCAGTCTTGCCTCCGTGTTGTCTCGTCTAGGTAACGTGGTCGGCACCGTGCGAGACCGTATTTCCACCGATATGTGGCGAGTTCTCGGCGATCTGACCAAAGAACGCTTCCCCCACGAACTCTTTGCCGAAAAACCCGACTCTCAGCGAGACGACGAACAGGAATGGGGAACCGCTGTCAGTGGCTTGACGCTTATCGATGAGCTAAATTATTTGGATCGCGTAGTTCTGGTGCTAGCTGCTTTTGGGGGGCTTGCCGCTGAGAGCGTAACGCGCGAGGAGGGGTGGAGGTTCCTTGACATGGGCCGCAAGATGGAGCGAGCCTTGCACACGATAACCATGGTGCAAAGCACGATGGTGAGTGTGTCGCCACCGGAAAGGCATTTGCTAGAGGCGTTGTTAGAGGTAACGGATAGTTCGATGACCTATCGCAGGCGGTACCAGGGCACCATGCAACCCGCTCCGGTTTTGGATTTACTATTGGCCGACGAAATCAATCCCCGGTCGCTGATGTTTCAGTTTGCAGCACTTGCAGACGCGGTCGATCGTCTACCCCGTAATACTTCGCAGCCGGGCTACACCCCAGAGCAAAAGTTAATGTTATCGGCATTGACCTCGTTGCGTTTGGCTAATCTCAACGAATTATCGCTGATCGACGCTGCTGGTCGGCGTTCGCATTTGGCCGGCTTTCTGACTCAACTATCTGGTTCACTTACCGCACTATCCGATTCGTTGACGAGGACTTACCTCAGTCACTTACAAACGTCGCGGCATTTAGGTAACTTCCAGTCGATTCTTCAAGAATCATGACCCTTGTGGTTATCAGACCGAGTGCTATGAATTACCGAGTCCAGCATCGTACCCGTTATCGCTATAGCGAACCCGTATCGCTGTGTCAAAACCTCGCGCATTTGACACCTCGCGAGGTGCAACGGCAGCGTTGTCATCATACCGACTTGATGATCCGACCCCATCCCGCGATCATCTCTCCCCGTGTGGATTCGTTCGGCAACCCCGCAACCTTTTTTTCCGTCCAGGAACCCCACACGGAATTGGTGGTGACGGCAACACACTTCATCGAAGTATTAGCACGTGAGAAACCCGTCCGCCCCGAACAATCTCCCCCGTGGGAAAAGGTTCGTGACGCTCTTGCCATGGACCGAAGTCCCGCGGTACTGGAAGCCTATCAATTTGTGTTTTTTTCGCGTTTTGGGCGACCGAATGAGGATCTGAAAAAATATGCGCTTGAGTCTTTCACTTCGAGGCGTTCATTCATTGAGGCTTCGATTGATCTAACGAAGAGGATTCACACCGAATTCATCTACGACACCAAGGCCACCACGGTTTCGACGCCGGCCGAAGAAGTTTTCAAGCGGCGTCGGGGGGTCTGTCAGGATTTTGCACATGTTCAGATTGCATGTTTACGATCGCTGGGATTGGCGGCTCGATATGTTAGCGGGTATTTGCCTACGGATCCACCGCCAGGACAACCTCGACTGATAGGGGCGGACGCGACCCACGCTTGGGTATCCGTTTTTTGCCCCGTGTTGGGTTGGGTAGATCTTGATCCGACCAATAATCACATACCGACGGACCGCCATATCGTCCTGGCCTGGGGCCGTGATTACGATGACGTGAGTCCAATCAAGGGGGTGATTCTGGGTGGTGGAACGCACGTGATGAGTGCTTCAGTTGATGTCGTGCCAAACCTTTGCGACTGAGCAGAGAAGCGGGAAAGCAAGGTGATTGGGGCACAATTCTCTCAACATTGCTTATCCATCAAGATAAATCAGCGGCACAATTCTACGCTGTTCCATACAATTCTTTTTGGTGGACCCCTTCCAGGGATCAGGACTTCGTAACCGTATGAAACGCATCGGCATCCTCACCGCTGGCGGTGATACTCCGGCCCTTAATGCAACGATCTACGGCGCAGCTTTGCGTGCCAGTCAGCAGCATGTCGAACTGTATGGATTTATCAAGGGTTTTAGTAGTCTGTTCAATCCCCGAGTGCCACACGTCAAGCTGAATCCTTTATTCAATCCGATTCCCGAATTAGACGCATCGCGCGGTGGGACGATCATTGGAGCATCGCGCGACTACGTTGACCCGAACGACCAACCGACTCTGATGGCGGTCGTTGAACGTCTCAAGCGGTTAGGCATCGAAGGAATGGTGTGCGTGGGCGGTGACGGGACGCTTAACGGAATGCAGGCTCTTTCGGAATATCTGCCAACCGTTCTCGCGCCCAAAACAATCGACAACGATCTGGGACTTAATTATCGCCATGAACCCGACGAGTGGGTTCGCGAACCCAAGGAAGGTGAACCGTCTGCCTATCGCTACGTTCGTGGCTCGGCTCGGGGACGTTTCGATCTTGATCAGATGGTTAACTACGTTACCCCCGGATATGCCACGTCCGTCTACGTTTCCGCGGGTGGTGTGCAACGTGTACGCACGACGGCCGAGAGTCATCGTCGAATCGCGATTATTGAGGTCATGGGACGCCATTCGGGTTATCTGGCGTTAGGGGCCGCTTACGGACAGCCTGATATCGTGTTAATTCCCGAGGCTTCCTTGAATGTTGATCGATTGGTACAGCGTGTGGTGGATGTCTATGAAGTGCAAAAAAATGTTGTGATCGTCTGCGGCGAGGGAATCGTCGATGAAAATGGTCACGAACTCGGCTCGGAAGTGAACTCGACGGATCCGTCCGGTAACAAGGTGCTTTCAGGAGCGGCCGACGCTTTGCGACGTGTGCTGATTTCGCGTCTGGGCGATACATACTTCACCAGTAAGCGACGCAATGAATCGGCCAGTGCCGCTATTTTTACCCGAAAAGTCGGCCATACTCAGCGTGGGGGGCGGCCTGTCTACTTTGATCGATTTTACGGTACGCTCTTAGGTGGACAGGCGGTTGACCTGCTACTCCACGAGCAAGCCAACTCCGTCGCTATTCTTCAGTATAACACCAAACAAGGATTCTACATTTCGAGCGTCAACAGTAACGATTTCCGCGATCGGTATGGTCATATTCACGCGCGTCAAGTTCACCCCTCTTTCTATGATCGCGAACGACTCCAGCTTTCAGATACTGCCATTGGTTATCTCCGGCCCATTTTTAGTGATGCTTTAGGGGCTGATGATATGGAAGAAGTCCGGCGAACATTGTTCCATCCCGGCAATCTGACTCAGCCTTATCACTCGGTGAACGTCGATATTAATAAACGGATCTGCTACCTCGACTAAGATAGGAGAAACGGCGGCGATTCTGGGGTTATAGGGGAAGCCCTTTCCACCTCATGGCCCCGCTCACCCCAGCCGCTTGGTGAGAATCGGCAATGATTATCTTTGCTCTCCAACTCCATTTTTGGTACAGATAGATAAGCCTTCCTCACAGGGGACCAAGGTACCCCGCTCGCCACTGCGGAGAATCTCTCCATGTTGATCACTCAGGCAGTTTTGCTTTTCCTATCAGCCGATCTTACTACCTTGGGCACCGACACTCCGCGCTCGCCAAGGAAGGATCACCCGTATCACTTCGTGAATGACATTATTCCCCTATTGAGTCGTCATTCGTGTAATGGATCGGGTTGTCACGGGAAAGCCGAAGGGCAAAACGGGTTCAAATTGTCTGTATTCGGTTTTGATCCCGAGGCGGATTATCGCTCGTTAATCATGGAGGGACGAGGTCGGCGGATTCTACCCTCTGCACCAGAAATGAGCCTGTTATTGCGAAAGATGAGTGGAGAACTACCGCATGGGGGCGGAGCGAAACTGCGACGCGGAACCGTGGGTTATGAGACGTTTCGCGCCTGGATCGCAGTTGGAGCACCGTTTGGTGATCGCAATGCTCCGACGGTGGTCGCGGTTAAGGTTGAACCGCGAGAGGCAATTCTCCAACCGGGAACTTCTCAAGCTATACGCGTTAGTGCAACCTTTAGCGACGGTCGCACGCTGGATGTAACCCCGCTCACGCGGTTTGCAACCAACAATGAAGCGCTGGCTGTCGTCGATGTTGATGGCCGAGTCACCGCAGGACGAGTTCCCGGTGCCGCCGCGATCATGGCGAACTTTATGAATGTGTATGACGTTTTTCATGTGCTTGTGCCGCGAACTCAACGTCTTGCCGATAAGACCGATTTTCCGGCTGTCAACGTCGTAGATAGATTGGTAAACGTACGGTTGAAAAAATTGAACCTGATACCGTCCGACATTTGCGACGATGGTACTTTCTTACGACGGGTGTCGCTGGATCTGGTCGGCCTTCCACCAACGTCCGAAGAGGCGCGGGCCTTTCTGGCAGACAAGGACGAGAACAAACGGGCGAAGGTGGTCGAGGCGTTGATGCGCCGCGGCGAGTTTGCAGACCTCATGGCGATGCGATGGGCAGATTTGCTGCGAGTGGATCGTGCCGGGGCCGGAGCCAAACAAGCGCGAGCCTATCACGCCTGGATTCGCGAGCAGTTCGCAAATAACACGCCCCTGGATGTCTTCGCCCGCACTATCGTGACGGTCGAGGGACCGGTAGCCGAGTCTCCCGCTGGAGCGTTTTATCGCAGTGTAAAAAAGCCCGGAGAGCAAGCGGGTGCGATTGCTCAGGTGTTTCTAGGCGTCCGAATTGCTTGTGCAGAATGTCATCACCATCCCTTTGATCGTTGGGGGCAAGACGACTATCATTCTTTTTCGGCATATTTCAACAACGTGCGACTTTCTGCGGGTGATGTGGTCGAGGCATCAGGGTTAGCTCAATCAACGCAGCCGCGAACGGGGTTGCGAATCAATGCTCGGCCATTAACGGGACCAATAGTGAGAGAAGCGGCTGAGGGCGACCAACGAGGCAAATTGGCGGTATGGCTCACGGCGTCAGACAATCCCTGGTTTGCGAGGAATATTGCGAATCGGGTCTGGGCGCAACTGATGGGACGAGGTTTGATCGAACCCGTTGACGACATTCGTGATACAAACCCGCCGTCCAATCCCGAGTTACTCGACGCGCTGGCTCGTCATCTCGTTGAAAACAAGTACGATGTGCGTTCTTTGGTTCGGCTGATTGCAGCAAGCCGAGCCTACCAGCGTTCGACCACTCCGAACGAAACTAACGCGATGGATGGCCAAAATTATTCGCGCGGCTTAATGCGCCGACTCTCGGCCGAGGTGTTGTTAGACACCATCAGCCAAACCATGGGGGTGCAGGAGCGTTTCAAGGGTGCGAGTCCAGGCGTCCGAGCGGTACAGTTATGGGACAACAAAGTTGATCATTATTTTTTGAAAGCGTTTGGACGACCAGAGCGTAGCGGGTCGTGCGAGTGTGAACGTAACATGGAACCGGCGGTGGCTCAGGTATTGCATTTACTCAACAGTCCAGAGATCGAAGCAAAGATTGGCCATGCTTCCGGTACGGTGGCTCGAATAGTCAAGCGACACAAAGACGATTCAACTGCTGTAGAGGAGCTGTACCTGACCGTTTTGGGGCGAATGCCCACAACAGATGAGAAGCGAACGGCATCCGTTCATCTTCAAGCGGCGGAATCACGGCGGCGAGCCTATGAGGATCTCGCATGGGCGTTGTTAAATACCCTAGAGTTTGCTTTCAATCATTAAATCTTGTTGTTGGCACAACTAGATGTCCCGTCTTCCAAACGCTGCGAAGCATAAGGAAGGCGGGAATATCCAATATCTATAAGTAGCGAGTTTCAAACGCCCAGTGACTTGCACCACTCCAGAAATTCAGCAGAGTGGCCGCTTCCACTTTCCTTGAGGCTGTGCAAAAATTTCTTTTCGCGTTCGTCGATTTTGCCGTCGGACATGAACAAATTCTTGAGCCATTTGGTTTCGCCGGCGTCGATGCTGCCGTCTTTGAGCAGTACCGGCTTGATGGCCGCGAAGACCATATCATCAAACTCGCCGACGACTGATTCGGCGCCACGGCGTAATTCCAGGAGAAACTCAAATTCGCTTTTATCGAGGTGGCCATCGCCAAGGAGAGCCTCCTTGATGATGCGCGTTTCTTTCGTGTCGATGCGACCGTCAGCCAGGGCCAATTTTTTGGCCAATTTACGCCAATCCGCCATGAGACGACCTCCCTGGACAGAGTTTTCGACAACCCGACATGGGTTGTCTGATATCATAATAGCAGATTGACGGGCTTGCCAACGGACGAAAATTTGTGAGCAGGTAGCCGAGGAGCGTAATTTTCTTTGGTTTCGTTCGTATATCAGGGGAAGACGATTTCATCACGATCGAGGGAGCCATCAATGTCGTCCGCACGTTTGAACATAATCGTTTGTGGTGCTGCTGG